>NZ_JBIUWQ010000019.1:15346-103637 GCF_044743525.1 Pseudomonas sp. NPDC087598
AGAATTACGTATCCAACCTCATTCAAGGTCAGCTCCAGGTGCAGACGACATCGATCACCACCGGACAGGTCCATGACGAACTTCTGCTGATCGCCGCCCTTGAAGTTGAAGCGACCGACGTAGGTACGCGACGGGATCTCGTAGTTGCCGATGCGGATCTGATCGGAACCGTCGGAAATCTGCTGGAACACAGTCTTGCTGCCATCCAGGTCATCGCGGCTCTGGTCCACGCACGCCAGTTGCACGGTTTCACCGACTTCGATACTGCCCGAATCCGGTGTTTCCTTGCCCATCAGCATGCGGAACAGCGTCGACTTACCGGCACCGTTACCGCCGATCACGCCGACGATGGCGCCTTTCGGCATCGAGAACGACAGGTTGTCGATCAGTACGCGATCGCCGTAGCCCTTGGTGACGTTCTTGAATTCGATGACCTTGTCGCCCAGGCGAGGACCGGCCGGACTGTAGATCTCGTTGGTTTCCGAACGCTTCTGGAATTCCTGCGATTGCATTTCTTCGAAGCGTTGCAGACGAGCCTTGGATTTCGACTGGCGGGCCTTGGCGCCTTTGCGCACCCACTCCAGTTCTTCTTTCATGGCTTTTTCGTGAGCCGACTGCTGTTTGGATTCGGCCGCCAGACGATCGGACTTGGCTTCGAGCCAACCCGAGTAGTTGCCCTCGTAAGGAATGCCCGCGCCGCGGTCGAGTTCGAGAATCCAGCCGGCGACGTTGTCGAGGAAGTAACGGTCGTGCGTGATCGCTACCACGGTACCCGGGAAGTCGTGCAGGAAGTGCTCCAGCCACGCCACGGAATCGGCATCCAAGTGGTTGGTCGGTTCGTCGAGCAGCAGCATGTCCGGGGCGGACAGCAGCAGACGGCACAGGGCCACACGACGTTTTTCACCACCGGACAGGTGCTCGACCTTGGCGTCCCATGCCGGCAGACGCAGCGCATCGGCGGCGACTTCCAGTTGGCGCTCGAGGTTGTGACCATCACTGGCCTGCAAGATCGCTTCGAGTTTGGCCTGCTCGGCGGCCAGCTTGTCGAAGTCGGCATCCGGGTCGGCGTACGCGGCGTAAACCTCGTCCAGACGCGCTTGCGCATCCTTGATCACGCTGACCGCTTCCTCGACCACTTCACGTACGGTCTTGGTCGGATCAAGTTGTGGCTCTTGCGGCAGATAACCGATGTTCAGGTCCGGCATCGGACGGGCTTCGCCCTCGAACTCGGTATCGACGCCGGCCATGATTTTCAGCAGCGTGGATTTACCCGAACCGTTGAGGCCGAGTACGCCGATCTTGGCGCCGGGGAAGAAGGACAGCGAAATGTTTTTGAGGATTTCCCGCTTCGGCGGAACAACTTTGCCCAGCCGATGCATGGTGAAGACGTATTGAGCCATGGAGAACCTTGGGTCAGTGACAGATGAATGATTGCAGCGCAGGCGATGCCCGGCCAGACCATGCGCGTCGTTCACTTGATGGTTATCAATGCGTGCGCGCTGAAAAAGTCTGAGTCTAGGAGCTGGAACGCTCCCGCGTAACCGGCAAAGCTACCTGAATGACGGAAGGCAGTCCAGCCGCGAGGGGCTGGCACTTCGCCACAACTCAAGGCATGCTAGCCGCCCTTCGGGCGTCCGGCTTATAGTGCACGTCGCGCCAGTCCAGCCAAACCGCAGGATTACAGCTTGTCCAACGTCACTCCGCCAGCCTCTGTGAGCAGCACCCAACCGGCGCCCGGCTCGCCCCTGCGCGGAACATTAAAGGGTGCGCTGGCGACGCTCGTGCTTTTGTTGCTGGCCTTGCTGTTCTGGCAACTGCTTGACCAACTGCGCGAAACCCAGAAAAACCAGCGCCAGTACACCATCGATTACACCGCCGACCTCGCCTCGCAGGTCAGCCTGAACATGGCGCTGAACGCGCAAATCGCCCTCAACCTGCTACCGATCGTCGAGCAACCGCAATCGGCCGACGAACAGCAGCAATTGCTGCGCAAGCTCCAGCAATCGCTACCGGACCTGCGCAGCCTGGCGTTGCTCAGCCCTTCCGGCAGAATCATCAGCGACAGCGCTGCCGACAGCTCCGACGCCGAGTACCTCACCGAACTGGTGCGGCGCAGCCACGCCCAGGCGCATTACTTCAGCAATGCCGACGACGGTTCGACGGTGCATCTGTTACTCCATCAGGCCAGCGGCAGCACCCGAGGTTATTGGGCCTTGCGCCTGACACCGACGTTCTTCGACTCACTGACCAAACAGAGTGAAACCGGACTGCGCCCGCTGTGGCTGGTGGAAAACCGCATCAACCACCAGATCATCAGCCGCGACGAAGCCCTGCCTTCGGCCAAGCCCGGCGTCCTCAGTCCCGACGATCTGGCCAACACTGTACTCACCGTGCCGCTGAGCAGCAGTGATTGGCAATTGCGCGGGCTGTTCGACCGCCAGCGCGTGCTCGAAGAACTGCTGCCGGCGTTCATTGGTAAATGCCTGCTGGGCCTGGCCTTCTCGATGCTGCCCGTGATCGCCTTGCTGAACATGCGCCGCCGGCAGCGCCAGTTGCATGAAGGGCGTCGACGTTATCAGGACATCTTCGAAGGCACCGGCGTCGCCCTGTGCGTGCTCGACCTGTCCGGACTGAAACAGGTATTCGAAAAGGCACAGATCCAGACCAGCGATCAACTCAAGGCCTGGCTCGACCAACCGCAGCAGCGCCAGCAGCTGTTGCAGGAGCTGCGCATCACCGAGGTCAATCAGGTGGCGCTGCAACTGCTCAACGTCAATTCCTGCGATCACGCCTGGCAGTTGCTGATCGACGGCCATCCGCATCGTCACTGCGCGATCGGCAATCAGGTGCTCGACGCCGTGCTCCAGCAGCAAAAACAGCTGGAACTGGAAATCAAACTGCCGGACATCAACGGTCGCGACCAGCACCTGTGGATGGTTCTGCGCCTGCCGACTGAGCAGCACGATTACAAAGCGGTGATCCTCAGCATCAACGACATCACCAGCCGCAAGCTGATCGAGTTGTCGCTGCTGGAGCGCGAAGGTTTCTGGTCGGACGTGGTGCGCACGGTGCCGGATCACCTGTACGTGCAGGACGTGATCAGCCAGCGGATGATTTTCAGCAACCATCACCTCGGCCAGACCCTCGGTTACAACCGCTCCGAGCTGCATCAGATGGGCGAGTACTTCTGGGAAATCCTCCTGCACCCGGAAGACGCCGATTACTACCACCGCTCGCGCCAGATGCAGCGCCACGCCGGTTACAGCCAGTTGTTGCAATGCCAGTTGCGCTTCCGTCATCGCGACGGCAAATGGCGGCGTTTCGATATTCGCGAACAGGCACTGGCTCGCGACAAGCACGATCAGGTGACGCGGATCATCGGCGTGGCCAAGGACATCACCGAACAGATCGAGGCCAGCGAATCGCTGCGTGACAGCGAGCAGCGCTATCGCATGCTCGCCGAAAGCATCAGCGACGTGATCTTCTCCACCGATAGCAAACTCTCGCTGAACTACGTCAGCCCGTCGGTGCAGGCGGTATTGGGCTACGACGCTGAATGGATTTTCCAGAACGGCTGGCAATCGACCATTGCCAACCCGCAGCAACTGAGCGGTATTTATCAGCTCATGGATCGGGTCAGCAAAGCGCTGGACAAGCCTGAGCAACTGGCGCTGTTGCGCAGCCAGGTGCAGACGCAGATGTTCCTGTTCGACTGCCTGCGCGCCGACGGTCGCAAGATCCCGATCGAACTGCGTCTGGTGTTGGTCTGGGACGAACACAATGCATTCGAAGGCGTGCTCGGCGTCGGCCGCGACATCAGCCAGCAGCGCCGCGCCGAGAAAGACCTGCGCATGGCCGCCACGGTTTTCGAACATTCGACCTCGGCGATCCTGATCACCGACCCGGCCGGTTACATCGTTCAGGCCAACGAGGCGTTCAGTCGCGTCAGCGGTTACGCGGTCACTGAAGTGCTCGACCAGTTGCCGAACATGCTCACCGTCGACGAACAGCAGGACGCGCACTTGCGCTACGTGCTCAAGCAATTGCACCAGCACAACACCTGGGAAGGCGAAGTCTGGCTCAAGCGCCGTAATGGCGAGCATTACCCGGCGTGGGTCGGCATCACCGCCGTGCTCGACGACGAGGGCGACCTGGCCAGTTACGTGTGTTTCTTCAGTGACATCAGCGAGCGCAAGGCCAGCGAGCAGCGCATCCACCGCCTCGCCTACTACGACGCCCTGACCCATCTGCCCAACCGCACACTGTTCCAGGATCGCCTGCACACCGCGCTGCAATCGGCCGAGCGGCAGAAGTCGTGGGTGGTGCTGATGTTCCTCGACCTCGACCGCTTCAAACCGATCAACGACTCCCTCGGCCATGCCGCCGGCGACCGCATGTTGAAAGACATGGCCACGCGCTTGCTGGCCTGCGTCGACGATGACGACACCGTGGCGCGGATGGGCGGCGACGAGTTCACCTTGCTCCTGCAACACCGTTCCAGCCGCGAACTGGCGCTGAATCGGGCAATTCATGTCGCCGAGCAGATTCTGGCCAGCCTGGTGCGGCCGTTCGTGCTCGAAGGGCGTGAGTTCTTCGTCACCGCGAGCATCGGCATCGCGCTGAGCCCGCAGGATGGCAATGAACTCAGCCAACTGATGAAGAACGCCGACACCGCGATGTACCACGCCAAGGAGCGCGGCAAGAACAACTTCCAGTTCTATCAGGCCGACATGAACGCCAGTGCGCTCGAACGTCTGGAGCTGGAAAGCGATCTGCGTCACGCCCTGGAGCAAAACGAATTCGTGCTGTATTACCAACCGCAGTTCAGCGGCGACGGCAAACGCCTGACCGGTGCCGAAGCCCTGCTGCGCTGGCGCCATCCGCGTCGCGGGCTGGTGCCGCCGGGGGATTTCATTCCGGTGCTGGAGGAGCTCGGGCTGGTGGTGGACGTCGGCGACTGGGTGATCAGCGAGGCTTGTCGTCAACTCAAGACCTGGCACCAGAACCGCGTGCGTGTACCGAAGGTGTCGGTAAACATTTCGGCGCGGCAATTCTCCGACGGCCAGCTCGGCACGCGGATCGCCACGATCCTGCGCGAAACCGGTCTGCCGCCGGCGTGTCTGGAGCTGGAGCTGACCGAAAGTATTCTGATGCGTGAAGTCAGCGAGGCGATGCAGATTCTCGCCGGTCTGAAAAACCTTGGCCTGAGCATTGCGGTCGACGACTTCGGCACCGGTTACTCATCGCTGAACTACCTCAAGCAATTCCCGATCGACGTGCTGAAGATCGACCGCACCTTCGTCGATGGCTTGCCGTCGGGTGAGCAGGACGCGCAGATCGCCCGCGCGATCATCGCCATGGCGCACAGCCTCAATCTGGCGGTCATCGCCGAAGGTGTGGAAACCCATGAGCAACTGGACTTCCTGCGCGAGCATGGTTGCGATGAGGTTCAGGGGTATCTGTTCGGACGGCCGATGCCCGCGAGCCGGTTTGAGGCGCAGTTCAGCAATGATGCGCTCTTCATGTTTGACTGAAAATCTGTGGCGCGGCTTTTCGCGAGCAGGCTCGCTCCCACAGGAATTGATGTCGATCACAAAATCGCAGGCCTGCCTCGGTTACTGTGGGAGCGAGCCTGCTCGCGAAGAGGCCTTCAAAAGCACCGCACATCTGTCATGAACGCCACTTGTCTGCGACATGATGTCGTTTCATATGCCATCCAAAACCCATTGGGTTAGAATGCCCCCCTTTTCTGCCCCCGATCCTTGAGGACCGCCATGTTCAGCCGTGATTTGACTATTGCCAAGTACGACGCCGATCTTTTTGCCGCCATGGAGCAAGAAGCTCAGCGCCAGGAAGAACACATCGAGCTGATCGCTTCGGAAAACTACACCAGCCCAGCGGTGATGGAAGCTCAAGGCTCGGTTCTGACCAACAAGTACGCCGAAGGTTATCCGGGCAAGCGCTACTACGGTGGTTGCGAGTACGTCGACATCGTTGAGCAACTGGCCATCGACCGCGCCAAAGAGCTGTTCGGTGCCGATTACGCCAACGTTCAGCCACACGCCGGTTCGCAAGCCAACGCTGCGGTCTATCTGGCACTGCTGCAAGGTGGCGACACCATTCTGGGCATGAGCCTGGCTCACGGCGGTCACCTGACCCACGGCGCCAGCGTTTCCTCCTCCGGCAAGCTGTACAACGCTATCCAGTACGGCATCGACGCCAACGGCCTGATCGACTACGACGAAGTCGAGCGTCTGGCTGTTGAACACAAGCCAAAAATGATCGTTGCCGGTTTCTCTGCCTACTCGCAGATCCTCGACTTCCCGCGTTTCCGCGAAATCGCTGACAAGGTTGGCGCTTACCTGTTCGTCGACATGGCTCACGTGGCCGGTCTGGTCGCCGCTGGCGTCTACCCGAACCCGGTGCCATTCGCTGACGTCGTGACCACCACCACGCACAAGACCCTGCGCGGTCCACGTGGCGGCCTGATCCTGGCTCGCGCCAACGCCGACATCGAGAAGAAGCTCAACTCCGCAGTATTCCCGGGCGCCCAGGGTGGCCCGCTGGAGCACGTAATCGCCGCCAAGGCGATCTGCTTCAAGGAAGCACTGCAGCCTGAGTTCAAGGCGTACCAGGAACAAGTGGTGCTGAACGCCCAGGCCATGGCCGAAGTGTTCATCGAGCGCGGTTTCGACGTAGTGTCCGGCGGTACCAAGAACCACCTGTTCCTGCTGTCGCTGATCAAGCAGGACATCTCCGGTAAAGACGCCGACGCCGCTCTGGGCAAAGCGTTCATCACCGTGAACAAGAACTCCGTACCTAACGATCCACGCTCGCCGTTCGTCACTTCCGGCCTGCGCTTCGGTACTCCGGCTGTAACCACTCGCGGCTTCAAGCAAGCCGAGTGCAAAGAGCTGGCCGGCTGGATCTGCGACATCCTGGCTGACCTGAACAACGAAGCGGTGATCGACGCCGTTCGTGAGAAAGTCAAAGCCATCTGCAAGAAACTGCCGGTATACGGCGCTTGATAGTTAGCAACTGAACCACAAAGCCCGGCCAATTGGCCGGGCTTTTTTTTGCCCTAAATAAACCACACAAGAAAAACAATTGAACACATCAACGGCAACTTGCCGACTGTTGTAAAACACGGAAACAGCATAAAAAAAACAACCAGCACGAACGCTGGTAAGTTTCCTTCAGCACAAACCGCACTTAAAAAATGCCTTTTACCTATCATCTATGGATGGAGATACCCATGAGCACGAATATAGAAAAGTCTTTCACTGCACGTCTGCAGACCCAGTATGGCAACTTGCACGTGCCGCGCATTTCCTATGGACAAAAGACCTTCATAAAACGCTGGTACTACGAAGCCTTCACCTTCGACGCCCACGTCGATGTATCCAACACACTGTGCGTGCATCCGGAAGCGCCGGCAGACCAGCTCCGATTCCACTTCCGCTGTATTGAAGACTACTACTTCATTTATTTGCTGACGGCCAGTCACTATCACAATTACGCCATAAGTAACGAGCACCGTGACCTGATCAGTGCCTTTACCGACAATGCCGATCAAACCTCATACAACTTGCTGGATGCCAACAACCGGATTGTCACCCTCGACCAACTCAATGGGGACACACACAACCTGAAAATTCAAACCCGCGGCGGCCGTAAACTCAGTGTTCGTGAAAACTCAAAAGTGGGTGGACTGGTGTGCACTGGCAAAGAAGGCGGGCAGGTACTTGATTTTAAACTCGACATCATCAAGCGCGGCGCTAAATAACGACCGCATACAATTTCAATAAAATCGGAAGAAGTACTCACCGCCACTGCGCTTTAAAGTCCGCGGTGAGGACTTCGACAACAACCCTCGACAAGCATTTTCGCGACTTCATCCTGTCAACGGAGCGGCATACACATTCCGGAACTGCCGATCGCCAACAAAAATTGTCTTCACGCCCTGTCCGCCCAGGAATGGGTCTCACAGACCATCTGGTCAGACCGGTCAAACCAATTTGTCATTTTTCACTTGCGATCATCAAAAAACCACGCCTACACTGCACCCGCACTGGACATACCGGTAAGACCACAATAATTAAGTTCTGAATCTGATGTGCTCCGCACACGGCAGCCAGGACACCGACCAGGATTCCTCCCATGCTCAGATGGTGCTCGCGTTCAATCTTCCTCCAAGTGGTTCTCGGACTGATGCTCGGCATCGTCTGCGGGCTGACCCTTCCTGAATACTCGGCCCAGCTCAAACCGCTCGGCGACGGCTTCATCAAACTGATCAAGATGCTCATCGGTCTGATCGTGTTCTGCGTGGTGGTCAGCGGCATCAGCGGCGCCGGCGACCTGAAGAAGGTCGGCCGCATCGGCCTCAAATCGGTTATCTACTTCGAAGTGTTGACCACCATCGCGTTGGTGATCGGCCTGGTATTCGCCTTCAGCACCGGTATCGGCAGCGGCGCGAATATCCATCTGGAGCAGCTGTCCGCTGCGGACATGGGCGACATCGCCGAACGCGGCCAGCACATGCACACCACCACGCAGTTCCTGATGGACCTGATCCCGACCTCGGTGATCGGCGCGTTTGCCGACAACAACATCCTGCAAGTGCTGCTGTTCTCGGTGCTGTTCGGCAGTGCGTTGAATCTGGTCGGCGAAGCGGCCTCGGGCATCTCGCGGCTGATCAACGAACTGAGCCATGTGATCTTCCGGATCATGGGCATGATCGTGCGCCTGGCACCGATCGGTGTGTTCGGTGCCATCGCCTTCACCACCAGCAAATATGGCCTCGATTCGCTGCAACATCTGGGCAGTCTGGTCGGCCTGTTTTATCTGACCTGCATCGCGTTCGTCAGCGTGATTCTCGGTCTGGTGATGCGTGCCTCCGGCCTGCGCATGTGGCCGCTGCTGAAATACCTGCGCGAAGAATTGCTGATCGTCATGGGCACCGCATCGTCCGACGCCGTGCTACCGCAGATCATGCGCAAACTGGAACACCTGGGCATCGGCAGCTCGACGGTCGGCCTGGTGATTCCCACCGGCTACTCATTCAACCTCGACGGTTTCTCGATCTACCTGACCCTGGCCATCGTGTTCATCGCCAACGCCACCGGCACGCCGCTGGCCATGACCGATTTGCTGACGATCCTGCTGGTGTCGCTGATCACCTCCAAAGGCGCCCATGGGATTCCCGGTTCGGCGCTGGTGATTCTCGCGGCGACGCTGACAGCGATCCCGGCAATTCCGGTGGTCGGCCTGGTGCTGGTGCTGGCGGTGGACTGGTTCATGGGCATCGGTCGGGCACTGACTAACCTGATCGGCAACTGCGTTGCCACCGTGGCCATCGCCCGCTGGGAAAAAGACATCGACGTACAAAGAGCCAACAAAGTATTGAGCGGCCAGCAGGGCTACACCTTTCAGCCGCGTAAAACAGCAACTCCGGCGCACCAGCAAGAGTTCTGATTTTCAACCCTGCCGGGATGACCGCTGGCTGCGATCTTTTGATCTGGCCTGCGGCATCTCATGCAGGCACATGGAGCTAGACAAGTGATAACCACATCAACCGTCGTCAACTCAGTGGTAGAGAAACTCCGCGCAGCATTGGCCCGTGGTCAGTGGCGCTCCGGCGACATGCTGCCGGGTCAGCGCGAACTGGCCGAACAACTGGGCATCAGCCGCCCGAGCCTGCGCGAAGCGGTGATCGTCCTGGAAACCCTCGGCCTCGTCCGTTCGATGCCGGGCAAAGGCGTAGTCGTGCTTGAGGCGCAACTGAGCGACAGCCAAAACCACGACAGCGCTGTCGCCGGCGCCAGCCTCGAAGACGTGCTGCAACTGCGTTACACCCTTGAACCGTTCATCGTCGGGCTGGTTGCACAGTCGATCAGCAGCAAGGAAGTCGGCCAGTTGCGCCTGACCCTGATGGACATGCGCGAAGCCCTTGACGCGGGCGACAGCGAAGCCGGAGTCAGCGCCTACATCGCGTTCCATGAGGAGTTGTTCACCCTGACCTCGAACCCGATTTTCCAGAGCGTGGTGCAACAAACCAGCAACGCCCTCAAGCAAAGCGCCGAAGTGCTACGCAACTCCCCGGAGCATCTGGCCGAACGGCTGGAGGAAAACGAAGCCGTGGTCCGCGCGATCCGCAGCAAGAACAGCGCGCAGGCCAGCGCCGAAATGCGCCGGCACATTCTGCGTGAAGGTCAGCGGATGGGCATCGAGCTGAACATTCCGGAAGACAACTTGAGCAACTGAACCCCTTCACACTGGAGACCGGCCATGAACAGCCTTGCCACGCCGTCGCACAACCGCCAGATGTCGGCTGCCCTGCCCTTCTCCCGCCTGCGGGCACCGGTGGAGGACCTGTATCCACGGCTGTTCGATGCAATTCTGGAACAGCGCATCGCACCGGCCAGCCGCTTCACCGAAGAGAGTCTCAAGCAGATGTTCGGTGTCAGCCGCGCGGATGTGCGGCGGGCGCTGACGCAACTGGCGCATGAGCACATCATCGTGCTGCGCGCCAATCATCGGCCACGCGTTGCCGAACTGGATGCCGAGCACACCCGGCAGACGTTGCACGCCCGGCGACTAGCCGAAAACACACTGGTGCGGCTGGCCTGTCAGCGGCCTTCGGTTGAAGGGCTGAAGCGTCTGCGAGCCTTGATCGAACGTGAGCGTCAGGCCGTGGAGCAGGATCGGCGTGGCGCGGCGATTCGCTTGTCGGGGGAATTTCATCTGCAATTGGCGCAGATGGCGGGGAATGCACCGTTGGCGCATTTTCTTGGCAGTCTGGTGCCGCTGACGTCGCTGGCGATTGCGCGAAGCTCGCGCAAAACGCACAGTTGTTGTGCCTGGCAGGAGCATTTGGCGATTGTCGAGGCGGTAGAGTGTGGGGATGTGTGCAGAGCCAGCATGCTGATGAATCAACACCTGTCTCATCTGGAGCAGACATTGCTGGATTCAGCCAATGAAGGTTGGGTTGCCGGTTAGATGGCCATCGCGAGCAGGCTCGCTCCTACAGTTGAAATGCGTCCCCCTGTAGGAGTGAGCCTGCTCGCGATGGCGTCATCATTGGCTATACAAACCCATCAGCCTGCCGCCACCCGCGCAAACCCCGCGCGAATTTTCTCTTCCGGCAGATCATCGGCAATAAACACAATCACGCTTTCCCGCGCCTCACCCTCGGTCCATTCGGTGTCCCAGTCGAAACCGTACAACTTCAGAACGCCCTGAAACACCAACCGGCGATCTTCCCCGGCAATATTCAGCACGCCTTTGTAACGCAGCAATTGCTTGCCGTGCTCTTCCAGCAGTTCATTCATGAACTCGCTGAGCTGATCGATATCCAGCGGCTGGTCGGTACGCAGCACCAGGCTGGAGATGCGATCGATGGACGGCGCTTTGTTCACCGGCCGCAGGCTCAACCCTCCACCGAGATCGGCATTGAGGTTGAAGCCACGAACGTCGAGCAGTTCGGCCAGATCGATGTTGCCGTGCTCGACCACGCGGATCGGTGCACGACGATTGATCCGGGTCAGACGCTCGCTCAACGCAGTGAACGCCGCTGCGTCGACCAGATCGGTTTTGCTCACCAGCAAGCGGTCGGCGAAACCGATCTGCGCCTGGGCAATGGTCTGGGTCAGATGATGCTCCGCATGCGCAGCATCGACCAGGGTGATGATGCCGTCGAGCAGATAACGCTCGCGCAGTTCTTCGTCGATGAAGAAGGTCTGCGCCACTGGCGCCGGATCGGCCAGCCCGGTGCATTCGATCACCAGACGATCAAAGGCAATTTCGCCGCTGTCCAGCCGTTCGAGCAGCAGGTAAAGCGCTTTGGTCAGGTCGGTGTGAATGGTGCAGCAGACGCAGCCGTTGGCCAACGTCATGACTTGCACCGGCTCGTCGCCCAACAACTGGGTGTCGATACCGGCGTCGCTGAATTCGTTTTCGATCACGGCGATTTTCAGGCCGTGCTCGGCTTTCAACAGGTGACGCAGCAAGGTGGTCTTGCCGGCACCGAGGAAACCGCTGAGTACCGTTACAGGTATCGGAGAAGACAAAACAGATCCCCTTCACAAAATGAATGAACAACACAAAACAAATGTGGGAGCGAGCCTGCTCGCGAAAGCGGTGTGCCAGTCAACATTGCTGTCGACTGACACGCCCTCATCGCGAGCAGGCTCGCTCCCACAGGGTCAGCACTGGCCTCTGGCTGTCAGCTCAACAGCACTTCGGCCCACCCTTGCCACCGTAACGGGCTTCCTGACGTTCACGGAAGAACATCTCGTAGCTCATCACCGGTTTGTCCGGGTGCTTGGTTTGCATATGCTCGACGTAGGTGTCGTAGTCGGGCATGCCGACCATCAGGCGCGCGGCCTGACCGAGGTATTTACCGAGGCGACTCAGGTCATTGAACATGGTGCAATCCTCTGGTTACGCATCCGGCAGAGCCTGGAATGGCGATTCTTTATCCGTACGCTCTTTTTTGCCCCAGGCGGCAATGCCGACCTTGAGCGCATAGAACAGGATGCTGAAGACCACGAACAGGAACAGCGCCGTCAGCGTTGCGTTGGTGTAAGCGTTGAAGATCACGTGCTGCATCTGATCGATGCTTTTGGCCGGAGCGATCACTTGACCGGCGGCCAGTGCATCACTGTACTTCTTGGCCAGCGACAGGAAGCCGATCGCCGGGTTGGCGTCGAACAGCTTGATGAAGCCTGCGGTCGTGGTGCAGATCAGCAGCCAGGCGGCTGGCAGCAAGGTCACCCAGATGTAGCGTTGACGCTTCATCTTGATCAGCACAACGGTGCCGAGCATCAGCGCAATACCGGCGAGCATCTGGTTGGAGATACCGAATAGAGGCCACAAGGTGTTGATGCCGCCCAGTGGGTCGATCACGCCCTGATACAGCAACCAGCCCCACATCGCTACGCAACCGGCGGTGGCGATCAGGTTGGCAGTCCACGATTCGGTACGTCTCAGTGCCGGAACGAAAGAGCCGAGCAAGTCCTGCAGCATGAAACGTCCGGCACGGGTACCGGCGTCTACCGCTGTGAGGATGAACAGCGCTTCGAACAGAATCGCGAAGTGGTACCAGAACGCCATGGTGTTTTCACCCGGCAGGACACTGTGCAGGATCTGCGCGATACCGACTGCCAGGGTCGGCGCACCACCGGCACGGGCCAGGATGGTGGTTTCGCCGATGTCGTGTGCGACCGCTTGCAACGCTTCCGGCGTGATCGCGAAGCCCCAGCTGGAGACCACTTGTGCAACCGAGGCGACATCACTGCCAACCACGGCGGCCGGGCTGTTCATGGCGAAGTACACGCCAGGCTCGATTACCGAAGCGGCAACCATGGCCATGATGGCGACAAACGACTCCATCAGCATGCCGCCGTAACCGATGTAACGGGCGTTGGTTTCGTTATCCAGCAGCTTCGGCGTGGTGCCTGAAGAAATCAGTGCGTGGAAACCGGAAACCGCACCGCAGGCAATGGTGATGAACAGGAACGGGAACAGACCACCCTTCCACACCGGGCCGGTGCCGTCGACGAACTGGGTCAGCGCGGGCATTTTCAGCTCGGGCATGGTCACCAGAATGCCGATTGCCAGAGCGATGATGGTGCCGATCTTGAGGAAGGTGGAGAGGTAGTCACGCGGCGCCAGAATCAGCCAGACCGGCAGCGATGCCGCCACGAAACCGTAACCGACCAGCATCCAGGTAATCTGCACACCGGTAAACGTGAAGGCCTTGGCCCACACCGGATCAGCAGCAATCTGCCCACCCAGCCAGATCGAACCGAGCAGCAGCAACACGCCGACCACGGAGATTTCGCCAATGCGGCCCGGGCGGATGTAGCGCATGTAAATGCCCATGAACATCGCGATCGGGATGGTTGCCATCACGGTGAAGATGCCCCACGGGCTCTCGGCCAGTGCCTTGACCACGATCAGCGCCAGCACCGCAAGGATGATGATCATGATCAGGAAGCAGCCAAACAGGGCAATGGTGCCGGGGATCCGGCCCATTTCTTCACGCACCATGTCGCCCAGGGAACGGCCGTTGCGACGGGTCGACATGAACAGCACCATGAAGTCCTGCACCGCGCCCGCCAGCACCACCCCGGCAATCAGCCATAGCGTGCCGGGCAAGTAACCCATCTGCGCCGCCAGTACCGGGCCGACCAGAGGGCCTGCGCCAGCAATCGCTGCAAAGTGGTGACCGAAGAGAATGTGTTTGTTGGTCGGAACGTAATCCAGACCGTCGTTGTTGATTACGGCGGGGGTGGCCCGACGCGGATCGAGTTGCATCACATTGTTTGCGATGAACAGGCTGTAGTAACGGTACGCAACCAGATAAATGGCCACGGCAGCGACCACAATCCACAAGGCGTTAATCGCCTCGCCTCGGCGCAATGCCACTACGCCCAGGGCGCACGCTCCTACGATTGCCAGCACTAGCCAGGGTAAGTGGCGTAGCAGGCTATTATTATTTTTCATTTTATTATTCCAGCCAGGGTGGACAAGAAAGACAGCCACCCCGAGTTTAGCGCTACTGGCGCCAAAGACCATACCCCGACATTGGTCTAGACGCCTGTCTGCACTGGCACGGTTGAAGAATGCGGGTCTATAGTCAGCGAACATCCAGAGGATTGCGCCATGAGCGAGCACCCTGCCAATCGTCGCCGTTTTAAACGAATTGCGTTCGATGCCAGAACAGAATTGCGCCAAGGTGAATATATTTGGCCGGTGAAGCTGATCGACCTGTCACTCAAGGGGCTGTTGATCGAGAAGCCAGAGCCTTGGCTGGGCATTGCCGAGAAGACTTTTTATGTCGACATTCATCTGAGTGCTGACGTCCACATCGATATGGATGTGCTGCTCAAACACGATGATCACGGACAGCTGGGGTTCGTCTGCCAACACATCAGTCTTGAGTCGATCCAGCGTCTGCGGCGGCTGATTGAGCTCAACCTGGCCGACGAAGCGGAGCTTGAGCGCGAACTCGGCGCCCTGATCGAAATCTAGCGCCAACACAAATCAATCTGCCCTGTGGCGGACTCTGTGGCGAGGGGATTTATCCCCGATGGGTCGCGTAGCGGCCCCAAAAAAAGGGGCTGCTGCGCAGCCATCGGGGATAAATCCTCTCGCCACAGAATTCACCAGAAGGTAGTTTTTTATTCGAAGAGTGCGTCGAGGGCCTGTTCGAGGCGAGTGACGGCGATGATCTGCAAGCCCGGAGGCGCTTCTTTCGGCGCATTGCCCTTGGGCACGATCGCCCGTTTGAAGCCATGCTTGGCCGCTTCTTTCAAGCGTTCCTGACCGCTCGGCACCGGGCGCACCTCGCCGGACAGGCCGACTTCACCAAACACCAGCAGATCATGCGGCAATGGCCGATTGCGCAGGCTCGACATCACGGCCGCCATCAACGCCAGGTCGGATGCGGTCTCCAGCACTTTTACCCCGCCGACCACATTGAGGAACACGTCCTGATCGTGGGTCGGAATGCCACCATGGCGGTGTAAAACCGCGAGCAACATCGCCAGGCGATTCTGATCCAGCCCCAGCGTCACCCGTCGCGGGTTGGCCAAGTGGCTGTCATCGACCAGTGCCTGCACTTCCACCAGCATCGGTCGCGTGCCCTCCCACGTTGCCATCACTACGCTGCCCGGGACTTCTTCCTGGGCACGGGTGAGGAAAATCGCCGAAGGGTTGGAGACTTCCTTCAGGCCTTTGTCCGTCATGCCAAACACACCCAGCTCGTTGACCGCACCGAAACGGTTTTTCACCGCTCGCAACAAACGCAAACGCCCGTCGGATTCACCTTCGAAATACAGCACGGTATCGACCATGTGTTCCAGCACGCGCGGACCTGCCAGCGCGCCCTCTTTGGTGACGTGACCGACAAGGAAAATCGCTGTACCGCTCTGTTTGGCATAGCGCACCAGCAACGCAGCACTTTCGCGCACTTGGGAAACGCCGCCGGGCGCCGATTGCAGTTGCTCGGTGAAGATTGTCTGGATCGAGTCGATCACCATCACCTTGGGCTTTTCCTGACGGGCGGTGGCGATGATGGTTTCGATGCAGGTTTCGGTCATCACTCGCAGTTGGTCCTGCGGCAAGCCCAAGCGTCGGGCGCGCATGGCCACCTGCTGTTGGGATTCTTCGCCGGTGACGTACAGCGCCGGCATGCTTTTGGCGAGATTGCACAGGGTCTGCAACAGAATTGTCGACTTGCCGATCCCCGGATCACCGCCGATCAGCACCACCGAACCATCCACCAGCCCACCGCCGAGCACGCGATCCAGTTCACCGGAGGCTGTGGAAAACCGTGGAATCTCTTCAATGCTGACTTCGGCCAGGGTCTTGATCTGCGCCTGTTGCCCGGCCCAACCGGTGCGGCCAGTGGGCGCCGTGGCGCCGCCACTCTCGATCATGGTTTCAGTCAGGGTATTCCAGGCACCGCACTCGCCACACTGGCCGGCCCACTTGGGAAAGGTTGCGCCGCACTCGGTGCAGCCGTACATGCGCTTGGCCTTGGCCATCAGAACCCCCGATAAAAACCGCGATGATAACGCACGTACCGCCAATCAGCGCGGCGCAGCGGTGCGGATTTCCCCGTTGGCCAGACGCGCGGCGCTGTTGCCCAGCGGATCTTGCGCGTCCAGGTCGGCACCTTTGGCCTTGAGTGCGTCGAGCAACTCCAGGCGCTTGAACAGACCGGCATACATCGCTGCCGTCTGACCGGCACCGTTGCGTTGGTCGGGGCTGCAATCGGTGGCCATCAAGCGCCGGGCAATCTGTAACTCGCCCTTGAAAATCGCGCCCATCAACGCCGTGTTACCGCGCTGATCCTGGGCACAGGCGTCAGCCCCGGCGGCCAGCAATCGTTCAACCGCCGGCGCCTGACCGTGATATGCCGCCAGAATCAGCGCGGTGTAGCCCTTGTCGTCACGGGTATCGAGGGAATAACCCGATTCGATGAAAGTCTCGAGCATCGGCACATCACCGCGCCGGGCAGCGTCGAAATAGTAGTTTTGCAACTGAAGCTGGATCGCGTCAGGGCGCTGCGCAGGTGTTGCCGCCCACGCAGTGAATGACCAGCAACTGGCTAACAGTAAAAGACAGATACGCATCAGCGATCTCCTTGAGCGAAACGGGGCCTGGCTCAGGCCCCGCGTCGTATTGGCGCTGGATCAGTCGACCAGTTTGGCCGCCAGTGCCTTGACCCGGCTGAGATCTCCCTTGGCCACGTCGGTCACGCCGGTGCCATATTCCGGGTCAGCCTTATAAAGGAAGGACAGGATGATGTGCTTGCTCTCGTCATCCGTGCTGGCCAGCGAGCCACCGAAGCTTTCGATCAGATCGCGACGTTCTGTCTTGCTGAACGAGCGATACAGATCACCGGCCTGCTTGAAGTTCTGTTCACGCTGGATTTTCGCTTGTTGAGTACTGCCCGACAGTGCCGATTGGCTGTAACGCGCGGTTTGCGTTTCTTCACGCGGTTGCAAACGACTCGGCTGATAGTTCACGCCGGAGTTGCTCGCGCCCAGGTTCATCGCACCATCCTGATTGCCATTATTCACCGCTATTTTCGGCGCGTTGATCGGCAATTGCAGGGCGTTGGCACCGAGGCGATACATTTGCGTATCGGCGTAAGAGAACACCCGTCCTTGCAACAAACGGTCTTCCGAAGGCTCGATACCTGGCACAACATTGGAAGGCGCCATGGCAACTTGCTCGGTTTCCTGGAAGACGTTTGCCGGATTACGGTTCAACACCATCTGTCCAACTTTTCGCTCAGGAACACCCGGCCAGACCTTCGTCGCATCCAGCGGATCAAAATCAAACTTGGACAAATCTTGTGGTTTCAGCACTTGAACGTACAAGTCCCATTTAGGGAAGTCGCCTTTATTGATATGCGTGACCAAGTCATTCGTCATGTGACTGTAGTCTTGCCCCTGAACTTTTGCGACTTGCTTAGGCGTCAGATTATTGATCCCTTGCAAACTCTTCCAATGGAACTTCACATAGTGAACTTCGCCTTTGGCATTGACCAACTTGTAAGCATGTACACCGTTGCCATCCATCTCTCGATAACTGGCGGGAGTTCCCGAGTTGGAATACAGCTCGGTCAGCGTACGCGTGGCTTCCGGAACATGAGAGAAGAAGTCGAAGCGGCGCGAGTCATCATCCAGGTTAGTGCGCGGGTCGGGTTTGAACGCATGCACCATGTCCGGAAACTTGATTGCATCGCGAATAAAGAAAGTCGGGAAATTGTTACCGACCAGATCCCAGTTGCCATCGGCGGTGTAGAACTTGGTGGCGAAGCCGCGCGGGTCACGCAGGGTTTCCGGAGAGTGGTTGCCATGAACCACGGCAGAAAAACGCACGAATACGGGTGTGCTCTGGCCGGCGGCAAACACCTTGGCCTTGCTCAGATCGCCAAGATCATTGGTGACGGTGAAGGTGCCATGGGCACCCGTGCCGCGTGCGTGCACCACACGCTCCGGGATGCGCTCACGGTCGAAACGCTGCAGCTTCTGGATCAGTTGCACATCCTGAAGCAGCACCGGGCCATTGGCACCTGCGGTTTGCGAGTTCTGGTTGTCGCCAACCGCGGCACCGTTGTCGCGGGTCAGGGGAGCAGCATGCACGGAGAAAGTCAGCAGGCTGGCGGTGAGTAAGCCAAACGTACGGCGTTGGGGAAAAGCCCCCAGTCCAAGAGCGGAATTCATATCAGGATCCTCTATTTTTTTTGGGCGCATCCAGGTGCGCCACACCAAGGCTAGAGGCCTGTGCCACCGAACATAAATAGAAAGAACGCAACCCCATGATTGATAAATTTGGCTTCCCGATCATTGGCTTACGGCGTATTTCGCGCGCGATTAGTGGCACTTTGTAAACTAATCGTCGATTGATGTGTCGATAAAAACGGGCATTGTAAGAAGGTGTTTCGCGCAGAACGCGTTTTGCTGATTTACACTGCGTACACCAAACTCATCTGTAACAAGGAATAACCTATGGGCGTGCTAAGTGAGTTCAAGGCCTTCGCGGTCAAAGGCAATGTGGTCGACATGGCCGTCGGGATCATCATCGGTGCCGCGTTCGGCAAAATCGTTTCGTCTTTTGTCGGTGATGTGATCATGCCGCCAATCGGCCTGCTGATCGGCGGCGTCGACTTCAGCGATCTGGCCATTACGCTCAAAGCCGCCGAGGGCAACGCCCCTGCGGTGATGCTGGCTTACGGCAAGTTCATCCAGAGCATCCTCGACTTTGTGATCGTTGCTTTCGCGATCTTCATGGGCGTCAAAGCCATCAACCGCCTGAAACGCGAAGAAGCCGTGGCGCCTACCCTGCCACCTGTTCCGACCAAGGAAGAAGAATTGCTGGGCGAGATCCGCGATCTGCTCAAGGCCCAGAACACTCGGCCCTGAACCTTCTGCACGATAAACAACGGCGCCTGTGGGGCGCCGTGTTTTTACCAGTAATTTTCCACCGCGACCTGACCAGGTCTGCGGGTCAGGCTGAGGCTCATGTGACGCTTTTTCAACAGCGCACGAGTGTCGTCGATCATCTGCGGATTACCGCACAACATGACCCGCGAGTGTTCGGCAGTCAGCTCGAGGCCCGCTGCACGCTCCAGCTCACCGTTCTCGATCAGTGTAGTGATCCGGCCATGCAACGCGCCGGGGTGCTCCTCACGGGTGACGGTGGGAATGAACTGCAATTTGTGAATATGCTCGGCAAGGTAATCACGCTGTGCCAGTTCGGCGATCAGAGTCTGGTAGGCAAGTTCGCGCGCCTCCCTGACGCTGTACACCAGGATGATGCGTTGAAATTTCTCCCACACTTCGAAGTCCTGCAGGATCGACAGGAAGGGCGCCACCCCTGTACCTGTGGACAACAGCCATAAATCCCGACCGTCGACAAACCTATCAAGGGTCAGATAGCCGAAAGCCTGGCGATCGACCAGCAGGGTATCCCCGACCTCAAGCCGACTCAGCTCACTGGTGAACTCGCCCCCGGGCACCACAATGGAAAAGAACTCGAGAAACTCGTCGAACGGTGATGACACCATGGAGTAGGCACGCCACACGGTGCTGCCATCGGCCTTGGTCACGCCGAGCCGAGCGAACTGACCCGCCCGAAAACGAAACCCCGTGTCACGGGTTGTACGCAAGGTGAACAGGCTGGGGGTCAAGGGTTGTATGTCCACCAGAGTCTGACGGGTGAACTTCTCTGCGCTGGCTGTCATAGGGCACTCCATTCAACGATTGCCACCAGTTTCCCGCAAAGTCACGCGCTTAAATACCACTGTTTTGTAATGGTATTCAGTACATCTTGCAATTGGTAAAAGCTGTACAAGCCCATGACATTTATCACTAATTAGTAAAAGATTCTCAAAACATGTCAACCCCCATATAAAACAATATGTACTTAAGAACTAGTTATTCAGTTTTCGCTCAACTCAAGTGCAAAAAAATTAAAACAGTACGTAGGAAAAGTCCTACACTCGGTGGCGTGCGGATTCGGTTGGATCCAAAAAAGCACCCCGGTCATTGCTTGGAGCATTGGTATGGAAACGTGGAAGGAGTCGCAATTAAAGCAACTGACTTTCGCCAAGGGTATAGATACGGCATATCCGATATTGCTCAGATTTGCCGAAAATCTGGGTTTTAACTTTTGTGCAATTTCAGTTACTTCGCCCCGGCAGGTCACGCAATTAAACGCGCTGCAAATCAACAACTACCCTCAAGACTGGAACAAACAATATGAAAAAGACAACTTCAATCAAATCGACCCGGTAATAGCACACTGCAATCATTCAATGATTCCCATCGTCTGGAATGAAAAGGCATTCTCAAATGCACCACAATTATGGCAAGGCTTGAAGCAACAGGGCCTGCAACATGGCTGGTCGCAATCTTTCCACCATGAGGAAAGCGGCTTGTGCTGCATTCTCAGCCTGGCGCGCAAACACTGCCCGATCAGCCCGCTTGAGCTGTATGAGCATTTTGGCTACATCTTTTACGCCGCCAGCCACCTCAGCGAATTGTTCGCCCGGACCCTGCCCAAGCAACCTGCCAAACCCCGACAGCCAAATCTTTCGCCACGAGAACTGGAGGTTCTGCAATTGTCCGCCGGCGGAAAGACGGCCTATGAGATCTCGAAGATCCTCAGCCTGAGCGAACGCACCGTGAACTACCACGTGCAAAACGTGATCGAGAAGCTCAACGTCTGTAACAAGATCTCTGCTGTCATCGCGGCCGCCAGAGCCGGGATTATCTGAGTGGTGCCCTTGTCACCGCCTGAAAACCTGCGGGTATTTCGCTGAAAAAAAACGTACCATTTGTGGCCTTCCTGAGTGATGGCGTGATTTCCCCACGCTGCAGTCCACTCGGTCGGTTCCGCCGCACAACTCAACGGCTGCGGGACACCCGTCGATTACCCTGAGTCCCGCCCCATGCCTTTGTTTGAAACGCCCTTTGCCCAACTCGATCTGATCCGCCAGCCCGAACAGCAGAACGAACCGCTGCAAGCTTTCGATGCCGCCGACGAATACCTGCTCAATCATCTGGCTGCGCAGCAACCGACGACCGACACCCGGGTATTGGTGCTCAACGACAGCTTCGGCGCGCTGGCTGCCAGTTTGCTGGGCAAGATTGACGTCACCAGCAGCGGTGATTCGTTTCTGGGTTTTCAGGGGCTGGAAAAGAATCTGCTGCGCAATGGCCAGGCATTCGACGCGATTCGCGGGATCCCGGCCAGCGAGCCGTTGCGCGGGCCATTCGACCGCGTGCTGATCCGCGTCCCGAAAACCCTCGCCTTGCTGGAAGAACAACTGATTCGGCTGCAAGGGCAACTGGCACCCGGCGCTGAAGTGATTGCGGCGGCGATGATCAAGCATTTGCCGCGCGCCGCTGGCGATTTGCTGGAACGCTATATCGGTCCGGTGCAGGCATCACTGGCGGTGAAAAAAGCCCGCTTGCTGATTGCCACCCCAGAGCCGAAGGCACCGGCGATATCGCCCTACCCGAGCCGTTATCGCCTCGACACACCGGCCATTGAACTGCTCAACCATGCCAATGTGTTCTGCCGCGAGGGACTGGACATCGGCACCCGTGCCTTTCTCCCGCATTTGCCGAAGAACCTTGGCAGCGCACGCGTCGCCGATCTCGGTTGTGGCAACGGTGTTCTGGCGATTGCGAGCGCTTTGCAAAACCCCGATGCCCATTACACGCTGGTTGACGAATCGTTCATGGCGGTGCAATCGGCTGCCGAGAACTGGCAGGCTGCGCTAGGCGATCGCGCGGTGATCGTGCGAGCCGGGGATGGTCTGGCCGGTCAAGAGCCGCAATCGCTGGACGTGGTGCTGTGCAACCCGCCGTTCCATCAACAGCAGGTGGTCGGCGATTTCCTTGCCTGGCGCATGTTCCAGCAGGCGCGCGAAGCGCTGGTGGTGGGCGGCGCGCTGTACATCGTCGGCAACCGTCATCTGGGTTATCACAGCAAGCTGGCGCGGCTGTTTCGCGGCGTCGAGCAAGTGGCTGCCACGCCGAAATTCGTGATCCTCAAGGCCCGCAAGTAACCTTCAGGCAAAAAAAACCCTCCGTGAGGAGGGTCACAAATCCGTGCCCGAAGGCGCCGGGACGGAATCTTTCAGTGAGTGGTCAGGCCTGCCGCATTCATGAACATGCGCATCAGGCTGGCGGCGATAAACAGCACGCCGACACTGCCTGCCCAAATCAACGCCAACCAGCCAAGCCGCTGCCACAGCGGCTTTTTTTCGGATTCTTCAATGTCGTGCAGGGAATGTTTGCCGGTCATTGTTTCGATCCTCATTCAGAGCGGGCGTCGCAGCCGACGCCATCGTCGGAACGCCGCCAGGGGCAAGCCCGCTCCCACAGGTTTAGTGATAACCGTCTTCATGGGTGACCTTGCCGCGGAACACGTAGTAGCTCCAGAAGGTGTAACCCAGGATGAACGGAATGATGAATAACGTGCCCACCAGCATGAAGCCCTGGCTTTGCGGCGGTGCGGCGGCGTCCCAGATCGAGATCGATGGCGGGACGATGTTAGGCCACAGACTGATGCCCAGACCGCTGTAGCCAAGAAAGATCAGCACCAGGGTCAACAGGAACGGCATGTAGTTGGCATTGCGCGCTACGGCGCGAATCAGGCCGTACATGGTCACCAGTACCAGAATCGGCACCGGCATGAACCAGAACAGATTCGGCATGCTGAACCAGCGTGTGGCGATTTCCGGGTGCGCCAATGGGGTCCACAGGCTGACCACACCAATCACCGCCAGCAGCACAAAGGCCAGTGGTCGCGCCAGATTGTGCATCTGCTCTTGCAGCTTGCCTTCGGTCTTCATGATCAGCCAGGTGCAGCCGAGCAAGGCGTAAGCCACCACCAGTGCGGCGCCGCAGAACATCGTGAACGGTGTCAGCCAGTCCAGCGAGCCGCCGGCGAACTGCCGATTGACCACTGGCAAGCCATCGATGAACGCACCGAGTGCCACACCCTGGAAGAACGTTGCAGCGACCGAACCGCCGATGAACGCCTTGTCCCACAAATGACGTTTGTCGTCCTTGGCCTTGAAGCGGAATTCGAACGCCACGCCGCGGAAAATCAGCCCGATCAGCATGAAGATCAGCGGCAGGTACAGCGCCGACAGCACCACCGAATACGCCAGCGGAAACGCGCCAAACAACGCCGCGCCACCGAGCACCAGCCAGGTTTCATTGCCGTCCCATACCGGGGCGACGGTGTTCATCATCACGTCACGGTCCACCTTGCCCGGGATGAACGGGAAGAGAATCCCGATCCCGAGGTCGAAGCCGTCCATAACCACGTACATCATGATGCCGAAGATGATGATCACGGCCCAGATCAGCGGAAGATCAATACCCATGGCTTAAATCTCCTTGGTCAGGCTGGGGCTGTGGTCAGCGTCGGCGCCATCGTCGTCAGCAGCAGACAACGGCCGGGCCGGTGTGCGTTTCTGGCCAGGACCACCGTCGTTGGTTTCCTTGCCTTCGTCGGTTTTCGGCCCTTTGCGCACCAGACGCATCATGTAGCCGAGACCGGCCCCGAACAGGGCGAAATACACCACCACGAACATGATCAGCGTGATGCTCATTTGCATGAAGCTGTGGTTTGAGGAGGCATCCGCTGTACGCATCAGCCCGTAGACCACCCACGGCTGACGGCCGATTTCAGTGGTGAACCAGCCCGCGAGGATCGCGATCAGGCCGGACGGTCCCATCCACAGCGCCAGATAAAGGAACGGACGCGAGGTGTAGAGGGTGTCGCGTTTACGCAGCCAAAGACTCCACAGACCGGTGAAGATCATCAGGAAACCGAGGCCGACCATGATCCGGAACGACCAGAACACGATGGTCGAATTCGGCCGGTCTTCCGGCGGGAATTCCTTGAGCGCCGGCACCTGTTTGTCCAGCGAGTGGGTCAGGATCAGGCTGCCGAGGTACGGAATCTCCACGGCGAATTTGGTTCTTTCCTCTTTCATGTCGGGCCAGCCGAACAGGATCAGCGGCGTCGCTTCGTCGCCCTTGTTTTCCCAGTGGCCTTCGATCGCGGCGATTTTCGCCGGTTGATGCTCAAGGGTATTGAGGCCGTGGAAGTCGCCGATGACGGCTTGAATCGGCGCGACGATCAGTGCCATCCACATCGCCATCGACAGCATGGTGCGGATCGCCGGATTGTCCTTGCCGCGCAGCAGGTGCCAGGCCGCCGACGAGCCGACAAAAAATGCCGTGGCAACGAACGCCGCAGTGGCCATGTGCATCAAGCGGTACGGAAACGACGGGTTGAAAATGATCGCGAACCAGTCGGTTGGAATCACTTGCCCATTGACGATCTCGAAGCCTTGAGGTGTCTGCATCCAGCTGTTGGATGCAAGAATCCAGAAGGTCGAAATCAACGTGCCGATGGCGACCATGACCGTGGCGAAGAAGTGCAGTTTGCGCCCGACCTTGTTCCAGCCGAACAGCATGACCCCCAGGAAACCGGCTTCGAGGAAGAACGCCGTGAGCACTTCATACGTCAGCAAAGGCCCGGTGACGGAACCGGCGAAGTCGGAGAATCGGCTCCAGTTGGTGCCGAACTGATAGGCCATGACCAACCCTGAAACCACGCCCATGCCGAAGTTGACGGCAAAGATCTTTGACCAGAAATGGTAGAGGTCACGGTAGGTGTCGTTATGGGTTTTCAACCACAGGCCTTCGAGTACCGCGAGGTAACTCGCCAGACCGATGGTGATGGCCGGGAACAGGATGTGGAACGAGATGGTGAACGCGAACTGAATTCGGGCGAGATCGAGTGCCTCTAAACCGAACATATGGCTTCCTCTGTCAGGTAATACCGGCTGCGGACCCGGAAGCCTGCACCCACTGCCCCCACGGATATGGAGTGCGGCGAATTCTGATTCGTTCTTTTTAAACAACCATCGCAACGCAGGGAGTCTGGCCAACGGGCCACCGGATCAATTCCTTCTGGGGTCTTGATCTGGATCAAGCAACGTTGAAAGAGTAGTCCCATTTCAGACGAAGAACCGCGTGGTCGTTTGCCGCGTGACAAGTTGCCTCACAGCCTTGGCAACACTCTGAAATGTATTTTTCAGATGAATGAAGTCCCCTGTGGCGAGGGGATTTATCCCCGATCGGCTGCGCAGCAGTCGCAAATCCGACCACGTTATTCATCTGAAACAACTGAGTTGAATGCTATCGGGGCCGCTTCGCGCCCCATCGTGGATAAATCCCCTCACCACAAGGGAAATCTCACAGGCACGGAAAATCGATGTCTTCCTAACTAAATTTTTTGTCATAGCAACTTCCTGTTACAGACTGGTGATAACCTCGCGGTTCCCCCCCGAGCCAGACCTGCCTTCAGATGCCCAGCCAAGAGCCTTTGCTGTTACGTCACCATCGTCCATTCCTTGCGTTCTGGTTCGCCCGGATCTTTACCGCCAGCGGTTTTCAGATGCTCACCGTGGCGATTGGCTGGAACCTCTACCAACTGACCGGCAACGTGCTCGATCTGGGTCTGGTCGGTCTGGTCGAGTTCGCCCCGCGTGTGCTGTTCATGCTGCACACCGGACATGTCGCCGATCGCTACGACCGGCGTAAAGTCGCGGCGATCTGTCAGTCATTGCAGGCATTGATCGCACTGGCACTGGCGATCGGCAGTGCCACCGATCACGTCACCCGGGAAATGATCTTCATCCTCGCCTTCCTGCTTGGCGCGGCGCGGTCGTTCGAAATGCCGACCACCCAGGCGCTACTGCCGAGCATTGTGCCCACTGCGCTGTTCCCTCGAGCCGTTGCCGCGGCGCAATCGGCGCAACAATCGGCAACCATCGTCGCGCCAGCCCTCGGCGGGTTGCTCTACGCATTCGGCAGCGTCTGGGTTTATGGCCCGACGGTGCTTCTGTATGTGATTGCCTGCTCGCTGATGCTCAACCTGCCAGCGCGGCAGACACCCTTGAACAAAGGCAAAGCCACGCTGGATTCGCTGCTGGCAGGGATTCGCTTCATTCGCAGCCGTCCGGACATCCTCGGCGCGATTTCGCTGGACCTGTTCGCCGTACTGCTCGGTGGCGCCACTGCGCTGCTGCCGGTGTTCGCTAAAGACATTCTGCTGACAGGACCGTGGGGCCTGGGCCTGCTGCGCTCGGCACCGGCAGTCGGCGCACTGGGGATGTCGCTGTTTCTGGCGCGGTTTGCCGTGGAACGCAACGTCGGTCGGGTGATGTTCACTGCGGTCGGTGTATTTGGCGTCGCAACGATTGCCTTCGGCCTGTCGACCTCGTTCTGGTTTTCGCTGGCGGTGCTGGTGGTGCTCGGCGCGGCGGACATGATCAGCATGGTGATCCGCGCCTCCTTCGTGCAACTGGAAACCCCGGACGAAATGCGCGGCCGGGTCAGCGCGGTGAACGGCTTGTTCATCGGCGCCTCGAACCAGTTGGGCGAATTCGAATCCGGCCTCACCGCCCACTGGTTCGGCACCGTGCCGGCGGTGGTAATGGGCGGGATTGGTACGTTGGTGGTAACGGGGACGTGGATCAAGCTGTTCCCGACTTTGGCCAGACGGGACCGGATGACAGAGTTGGTGGAAGAGGCGGAGGCTTAGTTCTCGTTTGCCAATACAGCACGCCAACACAAATTAATCGAAAAGGTGCGGTACATAGATACCGCATCGAGTGTAATGTATCGCCTTACACTCGCTGGCATGATCAAATCCTTTCAGCACAAAGGCCTTCGTGGCTTCTATGAAACAGGTTCGACTCGCGGAATTCGCGCCGATCACGCAAAACGGTTAGCGCGCATGCTGCAATTCATGGATCGCGCAGCGCTCCCCGGAGATCTTGATCTTCCAGGCTGGCGTTTGCATCCACTGAAGGGGGAACTGTCGGCATACTGGTCGCTCAGTGTTTCAGGCAACTGGCGGGTTATCTTTCGTTTTGTCGGTTCGGACATCGAACTGGTCGATTATCTGGACTACCACTGACAGGAGGCAGGCTCATGCCCATGCACAACCCGCCACACCCCGGTGAAACACTGCTGCTGGATGTCTTGCCCGAGCTTGGCATCAGCGTGACCGAACTGGCACGGCACCTCGGCTTCGCTCGCCCGCATCTTTCCCGTGTATTGCATGGGCATGCGCCGATCAGCCCGGATCTGGCCGTGCGGCTGGAGCGAGCAGGCATTGGCAGGGCACGTGTTTGGCTAGGTGTTCAAACCGATTACGATCTCTGGCAAGCGGAACATCGGGAGCAACCGGCGATTGAACCTATCGCCGCGCACGCCTGATCCCCTTCAAGCCCGCAACTCCCCCGCCACTTTCGACCGCATGGCCTTGCCGCCGAGTTGCTCCACCAACTCCAGCGCAAACGCCAGTGCGGCGCCTGAACCTTGGGCGGTGACGCAGTTGCCGTCGACCACCACCGGTTGATCAACAAATGTACAACCGGAGAGTTGATGACTGGCACTCGGCAAGCAGGTCATACGGCGCTGGCGCAATACGCCGAAGGCTTGCAGGGCGACCGCGGGGGCTTCGGCGATAGCGGCGAACAGGCGTCCGGCGCTGGCCTGGTCCTTGAGCAGTTGTTGCAGAGGTTGATGCGCCGCCAGGTGCTGTGAACCGACGGCTCCACCGGGCAGAACGATCAGGTCGAAGGTTTGTGCCAGCACATCGACCAGCATGCCATCGGCGGTCAAACGAGTGCCGCGTGCGCAGGTCAGCATGCGCCGTCCTTCGATGCTCGCCGCGACCACTTCGATGCCGGCGCGGCGCAACACGTCGATCAGGGTCACGCTTTGCAGATCATCGATGCCCTCGGCGAGGGTAATCAGGGCTCTAAAGGTCATGGGCGCTTTCCGCTGGGTGATACTTGAAGCGTAGTCAGCTTCAACGGGATCGCGCTGCAGCAGCCGTTACTTGATGTAAAGCTGAGTCGACATCGTGTTGCGTGGCGCGTTGATCGAGGTGTTGCTGAAGGTGAAGGTGCCTTCCTGTTTGCCCGCCAGATCGAAGGTATAAAGAGAACCGACGGTTTTGTTGCCGGGAGTGCATTCGGTCAGGTTGCCGTTATCAAAGGCACACACCGGGGCGCGGGTGCCGTTGACTTCAAAGCCGTCCAGTGCGACCTGAGGCTGGCTCTTGCCATAGCCGACTTCGAGCACGTAGACCTTGATGTTCGGTCCGCTGTGATTGCATTGGGTCTGCGTCTGTCCATCGCCAATGTCTTCAAGACCGCAGGCCGGCGATTGCACCTTGATCACTTTCACCTGGGTCAATGGCGGTGCCGATGCCGCGAACGCAACAGAGGCTCCAGTCATCAGTCCTGCGATTAATCCGAAAGCCGTCATCCAGCGCTTGCTCATGCGTTGCATATCCTCAAAAAAACTGCGCGCAGTATGGCGCAGTTGGCTCCAGCGCAAAACTTCGACGACGATCGACACCAACAACCGCCATATTCCTCACGCTGCTGGTATGATGCGCGGCTTTTTCCGGCCCACCACAATTTTCCAGGCGCTTGCGACGGTCTGTGCTTTGCTGTTGAGGTCGATACATTCACGGCGCCACGCGCGCCACGGGGAGCAGACATGCTGGAAAGGCTGTTTCAACTCAAGGCACATAACACCAACGTGCGCACCGAGATTCTCGCGGGCATCACGACTTTCCTGGCCATGGCCTACATTCTGTTCGTCAACCCGAGCATTCTCGGCGAGACCGGCATGGACAAGGGCGCGGTGTTCGTCGCGACCTGTCTGGCAGCCGCCATCGGCTCGACGGTCATGGGCCTGATCGCCAACTACCCGATCGCCCTCGCTCCGGGCATGGGCCTGAATGCCTTCTTCACTTATACCGTCGTGCTGCACATGGGCCACACCTGGCAAGTGGCGCTGGGCGCGGTGTTCATCTCGGCCGTATGTTTCTTCCTGCTGTCGATCTTCCGCATCCGCGAATGGATCATCAACAGCATCCCGCTGCCGCTGCGCTCGGCGATTGCGGCCGGTATCGGCCTGTTCCTGGCGCTGATCGCCCTGCATAACGCCGGCATCGTGGTCAGCAACCCGGCAACCATGGTCGGCCTCGGAGAGCTGAGAGCACCGGCACCGATCCTTGCCACCCTCGGTTTCGCCCTGATCGTCGCCCTCGAAGCGCTGAAAGTGCGCGGCGCGGTATTGATCGGCATTCTGGCGGTGACGATCGTCTCTATCGCCTTCGGTTTCACCGAGTTCGGTGGCGTGATGTCGATGCCACCTTCGCTGGCCCCTACCTTCATGCAACTGGACATCAAAGGTGCACTGGACATCGGTCTGGTCAGCGTGATTTTCGCCTTCCTGTTCGTCGACCTGTTCGACAACTCCGGCACGCTGATCGGCGTCGCCAAGCGCGCCGGCCTGATGGGCAAGGACGGCCACATGCCGAAAATGGGTCGCGCACTGATCGCCGACAGCACCGCCGCCATGGCCGGTTCGCTGCTGGGCACCTCGACCACCACCAGTTACATCGAGTCGGCTGCCGGCGTGAGTGCTGGCGGCCGTACCGGTCTGACGGCCGTCGTCGTGGCAATTCTGTTCCTGCTGGCGTTGTTCTTCTCGCCGCTGGCGGCCAGCGTTCCCGCTTTCGCCACCGCACCGGCGCTGCTGTTCGTCGCCGTATTGATGATGTCGGGCCTGGCAGAAATAGACTGGGACGACATCACCGTTGCCGCACCGGTTGTAGTCACTGCGCTGGCCATGCCGTTCACCTACTCCATCGCCAACGGCATCGCGTTTGGCTTCATCTCCTGGACCGTGATCAAGTTGCTGTCGGGCCGCGCCCGTGAACTGAACCCGGCGCTGGTGATTCTGTCGATTCTGTTTGTGATCAAGTTGGGTTGGTTCAACGCATGACTTTCGATTCCCAGGCCTACGCCACACAGCTAGAAGACAAGGTCACGCGTTTGCGTGACCTGCTGGCCCCGTTCGATGCGCCAGAGCCGACCGTGTTCGACTCGCCGCTGCAGAACTTCCGTCTGCGTGCTGAATTCCGCCTGTGGCGCGAGGCCGGCGAGCGGCATTACGCGATGTTCTCGCAGGACGACAAACGTACGCCAATCCTCATCGAAGAGTTCCCGATCGCCAGCCTGCGCATCAACCAGTTGATGCCGCAACTCAAGGCTGCATGGCAGGCCAGTTCGGCGCTGAGCCACAAGCTGTTTCAGGTCGAGTTCCTGACCACGCTGGCCGGCGATGCGATGATCACCCTGTGCTATCACCGTCCACTGGACGAACACTGGCATACGGCAGCGACCCAGTTGTCGGCTGATCTTGGGGTCAGCATCATTGGTCGCTCGAAGGGCAAACGCGAAGTGCTCGGCCTCGATTACGTCGTCGAGAAACTCGAAGTCGGCGGTCGCACCTTCAGCTACCGGCAGCCGGAAGGCGCGTTCACCCAGCCGAACGGCACCGTGAACCAGAAGATGTTGAACTGGGCTTACGAAGCACTGGGCGATCGCACTGACGATCTGCTGGAGCTGTATTGCGGCAACGGCAACTTCACTCTGCCGCTCGCCACCCGCGTGCGCAAGGTGCTGGCCACCGAAATCAGCAAGACCTCGGTCAACGCTGCATTGAGCAATCTCAGCGAAAACGCTGTGGATAACGTCACGCTGGTGCGCCTGTCCGCCGAAGAGCTGACCGAAGCGCTCAACGAAGTGCGTCCGTTCCGTCGCCTGCACGGCATCGACCTGAAAAGCTACGAGTTCGGTAGCGTGTTCGTCGACCCGCCGCGCGCCGGCATGGACCCGGATACCTGCGAGCTGACCCGGCGCTTCGACAACATCCTGTACATCTCCTGCAACCCGGAAACCCTGGCGGCCAACATCGCCCAATTGCACGATACGCACCGCATCACCCGCTGCGCATTGTTCGATCAGTTCCCGTGGACGCATCACATGGAATCGGGTGTGTTGCTGACCCGGCGCTGAGTGCAGATGCCAGATACGAAAAAGCCGTCGTGATTGACGGCTTTTTTGTGGGCGATTACAGCGCAGGATCGGCCTTGCGTGGGCGTCCGCCTTTTTTGCCGTTTGCCCGTGCGGCGGCGGACTTTGCCGCACTGCTCTGCCGACCGTTGCGCGAAGCTACTACCGAGGCGGCCATCAGCATCAGTGACGGACTCGCCAAAATCATTCCGGCGATGGAAACGTCGAGATCTTTGCCTTCGTGGCGAAGAGCCGTGCCGGCGAAGTCGATTGCCAAGCTCTCATAATCATCTGCGTCGAATCCGTCGAACTCCGGATAGCGATTCACCGGTAGCAACACACCGCTGCCATCTTCAAAACGAATGACCAGAGAAGTCTTTTCGAAGGTTACGGAGACAGCCTGCAAACTGTTCGCTCGTCGTGCTTCCCCGCGCTGGATCGCGGTATCAATCATTTCCTCCGTCAGCGGTCGACGTGCGGACGGCTTTGCCTTGATGGTTGTCATAATTCGATTTCGACCCCTTCCAATGCGCCTATCAATGTCAGGAGGGTCTTGCCCTCTTCTGGCTCATAACGCGCTGAACCCACTCTGTACGTCGTGCCGGTGACGAGTTGCATCGTCAACACTTCGTTTGATTGGCTATCCCACAACTGATTGTCGAGACAGACTGTTTGCAATCCTGCCCACCAGATCCCTCGTGCCCGTCGCAAGTGAGCGGGCTGTTCCAAGGATCGGCACAAGCCTTCCAGCACTGCCAACGGTGGCCGACGAGAGAGTGGAACGACATCCCAAAGCTCAATATCGTTATGCCAGAAACTGAACTGTAACCGGGCACTCCAACTGCCCGCATTCACGTGAACGTGCGGCGGGCAATGCTCATCTCGCAACATGATGACGATCGACAATCCTTTGTAGCTGCACACCTTCATGCTAACCCATCCGTTAGGTTAATAAACTTCAGGATTCGATATTCCTTTCAAATCCGACGACTGGTGAACGAGCACACGACTCGCCACACTGCTTTGAGGCTAGCGTCGGAGCAGGCGTAGAGGTGCCCGATCTTCAGCAAAAAACGTAAGCAAAGCTGTCGTTACATCGTGATCAAAACTGAATCTGAAATTTGCTTGTGTGCGATCACCGAACACAATACGTGTAGGTAATCTTCGTTCAATTGACCGATGTAACCATCTAGTACATTTTATCTCCACAGGCTGAAACCCTCGGCCAAAGCCAAAAACAATAAGTGGAGTTATCCCCCATGCGCCCTATCGTTCTGGTGCTCAACGGCCCGAACCTGAACCTGCTCGGCACCCGCGAACCCGCGACTTACGGCCACGAAACCCTGGCTGACATCTCGGCTTTGTGTGGTCGCGCTGCCGAAGAATTCGGCCTGACCGTCGAGTTTCGCCAGACCAATCACGAAGGTGAATTGCTCGACTGGATTCATGCGGCACGCGGCCGTTGCGCTGGAATCGTGATCAATCCGGCGGCCTGGACGCACACCTCGGTGGCGATCCGCGACGCTCTGGTTGCCAGTGAGTTGCCGGTGATCGAAGTGCATCTGTCCAACGTCCACGCGCGTGAGCCGTTTCGTCATCACTCGTTTGTCTCGGCGATTGCCACTGCGGTGATGTGCGGGTTTGGCAGCCATGGCTATCGCCTGGCGCTGGAACATTTCAGCCAGCGGCTGAAGGGGCAAGCGGCATGAGTCGTCACAACGTGATCCTGGCCGGGCTGATCGGCGCTGGCATTCAAGCCTCGCGCACTCCTGCACTTCATGAGCACGAAGGTGACGCGCAGGGCATGCGTTATCTGTATCGATTGATCGATCTTGATCAACTGCGCATGGACGTCACCGCCCTGCCCGACTTGTTGCTGGCGGCCGAGCGAATGAACTACACCGGTCTGAACATTACCTTCCCGTGCAAACAAGCAATTATTCCGCTGCTAGATGAATTGTCGCCGGAAGCCAAAGGCATCGGCGCGGTCAACACCGTGGTGCTGAAGGATGGCAAACGCGTCGGCCACAACACCGATTGCCTGGGTTTCGCCGAAGGTTTTCGCCGTGGCTTGCATGACGCTGCCCGTAAACGTGTCGTCCAGATGGGCGCCGGGGGTGCAGGCGCGGCTGTGGCCCACGCGCTGTTGAGCGAAGGCGTAGAGCAATTGAGCATTTTCGACGTCGACACTGATCGCGCCGAAAGCCTGGCGAACAATCTCAATCAACATTTCGGATTTGGCCGCGCGGTTGCCGGGCACGATTTGCCGAGTGCAATGAGTCTGGCTGACGGTCTGGTGAACACCACGCCGATGGGCATGGCCAAACTGCCGGGCATGCCCGTGCCGGCCAAGTTGCTGCGCAAGCAACTGTGGGTGGCGGAGATCGTGTATTTCCCGCTGGAAACCGAACTGCTGCGCAACGCCCGCGCATTGGGTTGCCGCACACTGGACGGTGGCAACATGGCGGTGTTTCAGGCGGTGAAGGCGTTTGAGTTGTTCAGTGGCGTGGTGCCGGATGCGCAGCGAATGCTGGCGCATTTTCAAAGCATGAAGGGTTGAAACAATTTGCTTCCCTGTAGGAGTGAGCCTGCTCGCGATGGCGTCCTGTCAGCCAACACATTAGTTGCCTGACACACCGCTATCGCGAGCAGGCTCACTCCTATAGGGGTTCAGTGTCAGGCTTGCAGATACCGCAACACCGACTCGCAAATCATCTCGCGGTGGCGCTGCTTGATGCTCTCGTCCGGCAGATCGATCTGAAAAATCTCACTGAATGTGTGACGGTTAGACACACGATAGAAGCAGAACGAGCTGATCAGCAGATGCACATCCAGCGCATCGAGGCCGCTGCGGAACACGCCTTCCTCGGCGCCCCGACGGAGAATCTCGCCGAGTGAATCGAGGATAGTGTTGTTCATTGCCTTGATGGCATCGGATCGCTTCACGAACTCGGCGTTGTGGATGTTCTCGATGCAGACGATCCGCACGAAATCGACGTTGCGGTCGTGATGATCAAAGGTGAACTCCACCAGCCGTCGAATCGCCACCACCGGCGGCAGCTCAGCCAGGTGCAGGCGGTTTTCCGTACTGCGAATGTCGCCGTAAAGCTTCTCCAGCACCTCGACGTACAACTGCTCCTTGCTGCCGAAGTAGTAATAGATCATGCGTTTGGAGGTATGGATACGTTCGGCGATCGCGTCGACGCGGGCGCCGGACAATCCTTGCTGGACGAACTCGACGATCGCCTCCTGCAGGATGTTCTCGCGGGTCTTTTCCGGATTGTTCTTGCGACTCTTGCGCGGCTCTACGGCGGGTACGACGGGGGCTGCGGGGAGTTCTGATGTCATTGTCATTGCGGGCTCACGGCCATCACTGCACAGGCTGGCGATTATGGGCCGCGCAGCACAGTGAAGGAAGCTGCGCGACCCGTGTTTAATCCCGCGTTTACGAATTTCCTACAACTTCGCCTGACGTACGGCACCACTGCGTGATTTGGCCATCGCCGCCAGACGCACTGCGACGTTGGCCGCGCCGTAACCGGCATAGCCATTTTTACGCTGGATGATCTCGAAAAAGAAGCGCCCTTCGAACGGCTCGGTGTACACGTGGAACAGTTCGCCGCCCTGCGCGTCGCGATCATAGAGGACGTTGTAGTACGCCAGCTCGCTGAGAAATTCGTCGTCGAAATCGAAGCGTGCAGCCAGATCGTCGTAATAATTCAGCGGGATATCCAGCAACGGCACGCCGGCTTCTTTGGCACGCCTGACTTCAGCGAAGATGTCATCACAATCGAAGGCGATGTGATGCACTCCGGAGCCACGGTAACTCGACAGCGCATGCGAAATCGCGGTGTTGCGGTTTTCGGAAATGTTCAGCGGCAGGCGGATCGAACTGTCGCGGCTGCGCAGGGCGCGGCTTTTCACCAGACCGTACGGGTCGGGCAGCACCACTTCGTCGTCAGCCTCGAAATCCAGTAGGCTCTTGTAGAACAGCACCCAACTGTCGAGGCTGTCCGCCGGCAGCGCCATGGCCATATGATCGATACGCTTGAGACCACCACGGGCTACCGCGCCTGACAGCAGATTGAAATCGGTGCCGTAGACATCGGCTTCCTCATCCACCAGATAAATCAGGCTGCCATCCGGTGCACGCACTGCCGCCAGCTCCAGTTCATTGGGGCCAACCAGTCCGCGATACGGTTGGCCTTTATAAGCCACGGCACGCGCCAGCGCGCTGGCGCTATCGTTGACCCGTACGGCGGTGGCACACAACGATGGGCCATGAGCCTCGAAAAAACTGTGTGCAAACGAGTACGGCTCGGAGTTGAGGATCAGGTTGATATCGCCCTGGCGCAGCAGGCTGACACTCTTCGAGCGGTGTTGCCCTGCCTTGACGAAGCCCAGACGCTCCAGCCAATTCGAAAGCTTGGCGCCGAGGCTTTCATCGACAGCGAACTCGAGAAATTCGATGCCGTTGTATTCGCTGGCCTGCGGTGTTTCGAAGAGGATTTCGCGATTGGAGACAGGCTGGGTTTCCTGTTCCAAGCGTTGCCGGGTTTTCTCCTCCAGGTACAACAGCGAACGCAAGCCGTCTGCCGCGTTGGCCCGTGGCGGTGCGGCGCGGAAACCGTCGTTGAAGATTTCCAGCGACAGTGGCCCGGTGTAACCACTCTTGATGATCGGCGCGAGAAACCCCGGCAGATCGAACTCGCCCTGCCCCGGGAAACAACGGAAATGTCGGCTCCACTCCAACACGTCCATGGCCAGGATCGGCGCGTCGGCCATTTGCACGAAGAAAATCTTATCGCCGGGAATGTCGGCGATGGCGCGCGGATCGCCTTTCAGCGACAGGGCATGAAAGCTGTCGAGGAGCACGCCAAGGCTTGGGTGATCGGCTTGGCGCACGATGTCCCAGACCTGTTGATAAGTATTCACGTAACGGCCCCAGGCCAACGCTTCGTAGCCGATGCGCAAACCGCGGGCACCGGCGTGTTCGGCGAGCAAGCGCAAATCGTCGATCAGGATTTGCTGATCGCCAACGCTGTCGGCCGACGCGTTGCTGCACACCAGCACAAGGTCGGTGCCCAATTCCTGCATCAGGTCGAACTTGCGTTCGGCCCGCTCAAGGTTGCGCGCCAGACGATCACGGCGGCAGCCTTCGAAATCGCGGAATGGCTGAAACAGAGTGATGGCGATGCCGAGGTCGGCGCACATCTGTTTAATTTCCCGTGGACTGCCGTCGTAGTACAGAAGGTCGTTTTCGAAAATCTCCACCCCGTCGAACCCGGCGGCGGCGATGGCTTCGAGTTTTTCCGGCAGGGTGCCGCTCAAGGAAACGGTGGCAATGGAACGCTGCATACTTCAACTCCCGGACTGCGCCGCTGTATGGCGGGGGATCGTTTTTGTCGTGGGGGAAATTATTGGCTGCATCCCTTCGCGCAGCAATTTAAAGTGTACTACCCGGTTAGTTTTGCGTGCGATTATCGAACACAATGGCGGTTTGGCGAATTGACGGTTTTTCGTCCACTGCCCAACATCGACCGCACATTGAGTCCGGATCTGAACCACCGGTCGCAGCGTGCAAGAAAAAGCACACCAAATAAAAAATCCAAAAACGGGTGGAACACATGATTCCTTCACAGACTTCCCGCATGGCTCCGGCCATGAGCACTGCCACGGGTGGCATCGGCGACAAGATCCGCGGCGCCATGGCGGTCGGCAAAACCCGTTGGGGGATGCTGGCGCTGGTGTTTTTCGCCACGACCCTGAACTACATCGACCGCGCCGCGCTCGGCGTCATGCAGCCCATCCTCGCCAAGGAAATGAGCTGGACGGCGATGGATTACGCCAACATCAATTTCTGGTTTCAGGTCGGTTACGCCATCGGCTTCGTGCTGCAAGGGCGGTTGATCGACCGGGTCGGCGTCAAACGCGTGTTCTTCTGCGCAGTCTTGTTGTGGAGCCTGGCCACTGGCGCTCACGGTCTGGCGACCTCGGCAGTCGGCTTCATGGTTTGCCGGTTTATCCTCGGTCTGACGGAAGCGGCGAACTACCCGGCCTGCGTAAAAACCACGCGCTTGTGGTTCCCTGCCGGCGAACGTGCAGTCGCCACCGGCATCTTCAACGCCGGGACCAATGTCGGCGCGATGTTCACGCCGATGCTGTTGCCTCTGGTGCTGCATGTGTGGGGCTGGCAGGCCGCGTTCCTGTGCATGTCGGCGCTGGGCGGCATCTGGCTGTTGTTCTGGGGTCTGAAGTATTTCAATCCAGAAGACCATCCGAGCGTCAAACAATCGGAACTGGATTACATCCAGCAGGAAGTCGAACCAGAACAGGCCCGCGTGCCGTTCTCGAAAATACTGCGGATGCGTGGCACCTGGGCCTTCGCCCTTGCCTACTCGCTGACTGCGCCGGTGTTCTGGTTCTACCTGTACTGGCTGCCGCCGTTTCTCAATCAGCAATACAACCTGGGCATCAACGTGACCCAGATGGGCATCCCGCTGATCATCATCTACGTAACCGCCGACTTCGGCAGCGTGGGCGGCGGCATTCTGTCTTCGTTCCTGATCGGTCGCGGGATGAACTCGATCAAGGCGCGGCTGTTGTCGATGTTTCTGTTTGCCTGCTGCATCATCGGCGTGGTCATGGCCGCCGGTTCCGCCAATCTGTGGGTTGCGGTGGCAGCCATCTCTCTGGCGATCGGCGCGCATCAGGCATGGACGGCGAACATCTGGAGCCTGGTGATGGACTACACGCCCAAGCACATGATGAGCACGGTGTTCGGTTTCGGCGGCATGTGCGCGGCGATCGGCGGGATGTTCATGACCCAGATCGTCGGCCATATCCTGACGGTCACCAACAATAACTACACGGTGCTGTTCACGCTGATTCCGGCGATGTACTTCCTCGCGCTGACCTGGATGTACTTCATGGCGCCGCGCAAGATTCCAACCATCACCGAGTAACCTGCCTACACAAGCCTCTCCTGTAGGAGTGAGCCTGCTCGCGATGGCGGTCTGTCGGTCGGTCGATGACTATGTTGACTGATAAGAAGCCATCGCGAGCAGGCTCACTCCTACAGGGGTTTGCGGTGCTTCAACGGCGGCTCTGCTGCCACGCCGCCGCCAGGCCGCTGCAACAGATCACCGCTATGCCGATTACCGTTAACAGGCTCGGTGTGTGGTTGAACAGCAGCCACCCCAACAACCCCGCAAAGACGATCTGGCAATAACCGAACGGCGCCAGCAATGCCGGCGCGGCGTGCCGGAACGCCTGGGTAAGAAACAAATGCGCGGTCATCCCGCACGTACCCAGCGCCAGCATCAGCCCGGCGTGAGTCAAGGTCGGCACTTGCCAGAAGAACGGTACCAGCGCGCTCATCACCAACGTATTGCACAACCCGGCAAAAAAGTTGCTGGTGGTCGGGCTGTCGATTGCCGCGAGCTTGCGTGTCAGCAATTGATAAAAACAGAAAAACAGTGCCGAGCAGAACGGCAGCAACACCGCCGGCGTAAACAGTTCACCGCCGGGGTGGACGATGATCAGCACGCCGACAAAGCCGCAAATCACCGCAATCCACTGCCCCCGCGTGACCCGTTCCTTCAGCAGCGGCACCGACAACGCCGTCACCAGCACGGGTGCCAGGAAGTTCACCGCTGTGGCTTCCGCCAGCGGGATGTACAACAGCGCCGTGGTGAAAAAAAGGCTGGTGCCCAGCAGGCAAAGTGCGCGGGCCAGCTGCCACAACGGCTTTTTTGTGCGCAGGACACGTAGACCGGACTGCGGCAGAAAAATCCCCGCCATCAACAACGTGTGCACTACATATCGCGCCCACACCACCATCACGATCGGATAGAAGCCCGAGAGGTACTTCGACAGGGCGTCATGACTGGAGAACAGGAAGGTCGCGACGACGATCAGCAAGATCCCTTTGAAGGGCTGGTTTATTCCGGATAACGGTGTGCTGACGGTCATGGGACCTCCCTGTAAATACTGCGCAACAATCTAGAGTCGGAGTTCCGTCTCTTACAGACAACATTCGAAATACCGGGCGAACAGCGCACAGCTTCATTCGAACACAACGCTTCTGACACTTGCAGGGCAATGGCTGAAAGGTTTCTTGGGCGCATAGAGAAGCCCTTTCCGGATTACATCCGGACGTAGGCATTTTCGACAAGTTAATACTGAAAAGAACGACATTTATTTCTTCAGCCGAAAGTGGCTTACGCGCTCTTACACATTGCGCCTGCAAACACCCTTCACATGCGGATATTCATAGGCCGGGCAATAAACGCCCATAAACCTATGAGAGATAAGCAAAATGTTATGGAACAAATCTGAACGCAGCAACAATGTGGACGATCAGCGAAAGCACAAGGAGCGCCGTAGCGCGACAGGGATAGCCTTGGCCACAGGCCTGGTTGCCTCCCTTGCAGTCGCCTACGGAGGTTACTGGGCAGCGCTTGAAACTACCGTCGGTCCTGCGGCGGCGGCCGTAGTCAAGGCGCAGCACGACGCATAGATCGCCGTCCTTTTAAAAGACGATCCGCATCGCGTATTCATCGAGGCGGTACTGGGAAGTACCGAAGAGGTATGGACTGAGTTTTTCGCCGAGTCAGGTCAGGCATATTCCGCACCGACTCTGGTTTTGTACAACGAAGAAACCCCGTCGGCCTGCGGTGTAATGGACCCGCAAGAGGACGGTACAGTCTATTGCGCACATGATCAGAAACTTTATATCGATCTGCGCGATCTGGATAAAGATACGACAACGTCCTCAACCGTGTACGACTTTGCGCAGGCCTACATCATCGCTCATGAGGTCGGGCACCATGTCCAAGCCTTGTTGGGAAGCGATAGGGAATTAAATGAGGCTGAAGCGCGAGGTGAACCCGTCGACGGAGAGAGTGGACTCAGTGTGCGCCTGGAATTGCAGGCCGACTGCCTGGCCGGAGTCTGGGCCTATAACGCTCAGAAGCGTCTGAACTGGCTGGAATCCGGCGACATCGAAGAAGCCCTGAAGACCGTCCACGACGGGGGTGATGATTACCTGCAACTGCGGGATGAGGAGGATCTGGACCCGGATGCGTTTACTCACGGTACATCGGAGCAAAGGGTGAACTGGTTCAACACCGGATTCGCGCAGGGCCAGGTTGGCCAGTGCAACACCTTCGCGGCGAACGACCTGTAAATGCATTAACGGCTTTTGGCACCTGCGTAATGTGGTCGTGAGTGTTTACTCGTGCAACTGGTTCAATGAACAGCGACCCGTGACGTTCAATCACACGCGATTCACGGGTTTCAATCGCTGGAAGTGAAGCTCATGAAAATCAGCAAGCCTGACGGCACACCGTTATAGTTCTCGTCGGGCATATGATCCTTGCCTGGCCGTCGAACCGCCGGGGCCGTTCAGGTGTCTGACGACCGGACTGGCGCCGCTCTCGCACACCAGCAACACTCATCATCACGTTTATTCAGAGGATTCCCACATGCTATGGAAAAAAGGCCGACGCAGTGACAACGTCGTCGATGCCCGTGGTGATGATACCGGTGGTGGCGGTGGCGGGATGCGGTTTGGCGGCGGCAAGGGCCTGAGTCTGGGCGCCATCCTGTTGATCGTCGGCATCGGCTGGATTACCGGCCAGGATCCTCTGCAAATTCTCGGTCAGCTCGTCGGGCAATCGGGACAGCAGTCGGCGCCCACCTCGCAAACCCGCCAGGCACCGCCTGCCAACGACGAACAGGCGGAGTTTGTGCGCTCGATTCTCGGCGACACCGAGGACACTTGGGGCTCGATTTTCCAGCAGGCCGGCCGGCAATATAAGGATCCGACCCTGGTGCTGTTCAGCAATCGGGTCAACTCCGCCTGTGGTCTGGCAACTTCCGCCACCGGACCGTTCTACTGCCCGGCGGATCAGAAGGTTTATCTGGACATGGCGTTCTTCCAGGAAATGTCGCAACGCTTCAAGGCCGCGGGCGACTTCGCCCAGGCCTACGTGATCGCTCACGAAGTCGGACATCATGTGCAGACGCTTCTCGGTGTCTCGGCAAAAATCCAGGCAGCCCGCCAGCAAGGTCGGCAGATGGAGGGTGACGGTGGCTTACTGGTGCGCCAAGAGTTGCAAGCCGACTGCCTGGCCGGCGTCTGGGCCTACAACGCGCAGAAGCGTCTGAACTGGCTGGAACCGGGCGACATCGAAGAAGCCTTGAACGCCGCCAACGCCATCGGTGATGATCGCTTGCAGCAACAGGGTCAGGGCCGTGTGGTGCCAGACTCGTTCACCCACGGTACGTCGGCGCAAAGGGTGCGCTGGTTCAAAACCGGATTCGCGCAGGGCCAGGTCGGCCAGTGCGACACCTTCGCGGCGAAAAACCTGTAAATGCATAAATGGCTTTTGGCTTTACTGATCATTGGCAGCACCGCTCAAGCGGCCGGCGTCGACGCGATCAGTCCCGGGCGCTTGCAACTGAAGGCCGGGGAAATGGCAGTGGGCATCGGCCCGGCGCCTGAAAAAATCGAGCGGGTGCTGATCGTCATTCATGGCCGTTTGCGCAACGCCGAAACCTATCGCAAGAGCGCCGAGAGCGCCGCCGAACTGGCCGGTCAAACCACGCACACGCTGGTGATCGCGCCGCAGTTTCTCAATGAAAGTGATGTCGCCCTGTACTCGCTTCCCGCAACATTGTTGCGCTGGAAGGGTAACGAGTGGATGGGCGGTGGTTTATCCACAGGGCCGAATCCGTTGAGTTCCTACGCCGCGCTGGATGAAATCGTCGCGCGCGTAACTGACCGCAAGCAGTTTCCGGACGTCAAGCAGATCGTGATTTTCGGCCACTCCGGCGGTGGCCAAGTGGTGCAGCGATATGCCCTGCTCGCCAAGGATCAACCGGCGCTGAAGGCCAACGGCATTCGCTTGCGTTATGTAGTGGCCAACCCGTCTTCCTACGCTTATTTCAACGAGCAACGGCCGGTGGCGTTCGATCACGCGAAGTGCGTGGGTTTCAATCGCTGGAAGTACGGTCTGTCAGACATGCCGGTGTACGCCGGCGGGCAAACGCCGTTGCAGCTTGAAAGCAGTTACATCAAGCGCGAGGTGATTTATCTGCTTGGGCAGCAGGACATCGACCCGCAACATCCGGCGCTGGACAAGAGCTGTGCCGCTGAGGCGCAAGGTGCGTATCGGCTCGAGCGCGGCAAGTTGTACTTCGGCTATTTACTGCGCCGCCATCCGGAAGGGGTCAATCAGCGGCTGGTGGAAGTGCCCGGGGTCGGGCATAACGGCGATGGGATGCTGACGTCGGCGGAGGGGCAGAAGGCTCTGTTCGAACAGTAATTTTGTGGGAGCTGAACCGGCCTCATCGCTGGCAAGCCAGCTCCCACAATATCTATGCCGAATGCAATTCTGTATTCACTTGAGAACCTGTGGGACCTGGCAAGCCAGCTCCTGCAGTATCTGCGTCGAATGAAGTTCATGTATTCACATGAAATCCTGTGGGAGCTGGCTTGCCAGCGATGGGGCAATTACAGACAACACAGGTCTCAGGCCAGAAGCATCCGCCGTAATTCGAGACAATCCTGCGCATGCCAATCCGTCAGTTCCGGCCACGGATTATCCGGCAGGTTCACCAGCACCGTCCGCGCGCCCGCCGCTCGCCCGCAATCCAGATCAAAGCGGTAATCGCCCACCATCACCATCTCACTGGCCGGCACTTTCCACGCCTCAGCCAACTTCAGCAATCCACCCGGATGCGGTTTCGGCGGTGCTTCATCGCGACCCAGCACATCGTCCACCGCAAAACATTCAGCGAGGCCGATGGCCTCAAGGGTGACATGCGCCAGCTCCCGGGCATTGCGCGTCAGAATGCCGAGGCGATACCCGCGCGAGTGCAGATCGCGCACCAGTTCCACAGCACCCGTGGCCGGTTTCGAACCCAGTGCCAAATCGCGCTCATGCTCGAGCAACCAGGCATGTTTCGCCGCGGCTTCATCCGCCGGTAGCGCAGCCAGATGCGTGAGGATGTCGTCCTCGGGCGGAATCGCCAGTGCCACGCGAATCGCCGCAAAATCATGCACGGCGACGGTCAGCGTGCCGTCCATGTCGAACACCCAATGACGAACTTCAGTCAGACTCATGCCCAATCCTTGCGATGACGGATCAAGCCTTCCTGGGTTACCGAGGCCACCAGTCGTCCGGCACGGTTGTACACGCTACCACGGGAAAAACCACGAGAGTTGCCGGCCCACGGACTGTCCATCGCATAGAGCAACCAGTCATCGGCGCGCAGATCGTTGTGGAACCACAACGCGTGATCGAGGCTGGCAACCTGCATGTCTTTCTGCCAGACCGATTTGCCGTGGGGCAGCATCGAAGTGGTCAACAGACCGAAATCCGAAGCGTAAGCCAGCAGGTATTTGTGCAGTGCCGGAATGTCGGCCAGTGCGCCATCGGCACGGAACCACACGTATTTCACCGGATCCGCTGGCTGCGGGTTGTAGGGGTCTTTTTCGGTGACCGGGCGCACTTCGATCGGTTTCGGGCACAACAGTTTTTCACGCATGTGCTCCGGGATCAGGTGCGCACGCTGCTGGGTCAGCTCCAGCTCCGACGGCAGGTTTTCCGGGCCGACCACAACCGGCATCTGGCTCTGATGTTCGAAGCCTTCTTCGTCGTATTGAAACGAAGCGCTGCAGGTGAAGATCGGATGTCCCTTCTGAATCGCCGTCACGCGACGGGTGCTGAAACTGCCACCGTCGCGCACGCGGTCAACCGAATACACCACCGGCAACTTCGCGTCGCCGGGGCGCAGAAAATAGCCGTGCATGGAATGCACATGGCGGGCTTCCTCAACAGTCTGACTGGCCGCCGATAGCGACTGACCGAGCACCTGACCACCGAACAACTGACGGAACCCCAGGTCCTGGCTGCGGCCTCGGAAGAGGTTTTCTTCAATCGGTTCCAGGGTCAGCAAATCGACCAGATCTTCCAACACTTGGCTCATTCAGACTCTCCTCACACAAAGCTATGCCGCGCAGTCTTGGCTGCGGCGGCCGATTCTGGTTCTGGCGCGGGCCAATGATTTGGCGGCCATTGTAAACGTCCGTGTCGGCTTATCCATGCAAGGTTTGCAGCCACTGCTCCCGGGTAATGCGGTACAGCACATGTCTTTGTAAAGGATGATCGGCGGCGAGTTTCGGATGATCAAAATCATTGGCCGCATCGTGATGCATGCCGATCGCCTGCATGACTTTTTCCGACGGCAGATTGCTTTGTGCCGTGAAGGCCACGATCTCCTTCAGGGCCAACCGATCAAACCCGCAGCGCAGAGCGGTCCAGGCCGCTTCACTGGCGTAACCGAGGCCCCAATGTTCCTTGGCCAGACGCCAGCCGATTTCCACCGCCGGGGTAAACGGCGCATCGAAACCGACCACGCCCAGGCCGGTGAAACCGATAAATTCGCCGCTGTCCTTGCGCTCCAGTGCCCAGAGGCCGTAACCGTGCTCGGCAAAATGCCCACGCACGCGGCCGATCAACGCGGCGCTTTCCAGTCGACTCAACGGGGCCGGAAAGTAGCGCATCACCTGAGTATCGGCACACATCGCGGCAAATGCCGGCAAATCCTCGTCCTGCCACTGACGCATCAGCAGGCGTGCGCTTTCAAGTTGCAGTATCGGCTCCATCGTGCCCCTCCGTTTCCATGCCGCAAGTCTACATCGCTGGTAGGATCCTTCACTCTTTCCTACGTTTCCTACATGAAATCACCATGCCACTGCCGCTGATCTACCACGAAGACTACAGCCCGGAGTTCCCGGCGGATCACCGCTTTCCCATGGACAAGTTCCGCTTGCTGCGCGATCACCTGGTCGACAGCGGCCTGACCAGCGACGCCGAGTTGCTGCGTCCGCAAATCTGTCCCAACGACATCCTCGCCCTCGCCCATGACCGTAGCTATATCGAACGTTACATGAGCGGCGAGTTGTCCCGCGAAGACCAGCGGCGCCTCGGCCTGCCATGGAACGAAGCGTTGGCCCGGCGAACCGTACGCGCAGTCGGCGGTTCGATACTGGCGGCGGAAAAAGCCCTGGAGCATGGTTTGGCCTGCCACTTGGCGGGCGGCACGCATCACGCCCATTACGACTACCCGGCCGGTTTTTGCATCTTCAATGACCTGGCGATCATCAGCCACTATCTGCTGCAAAGCGGTCGGGTGAACCGGGTGCTGATCTTCGACTGCGATGTGCATCAGGGTGACGGGACTGCGCGGATTCTCCACGACACCCCGGAGGCGATCACCGTTTCCCTGCACTGCGAGAAGAACTTTCCTGCACGCAAAGCAGAAAGCGACTGGGACATTCCGCTGCCCAAAGGCATGGGCGACACCGAGTATTTGCGCGTGGTGGACGACGCCCTCAACTATTTACTGCCGCTGTATCAACCGGATCTGGTGCTGTACGACGCTGGCGTCGATGTGCACAAGGACGACGCCCTCGGTTATCTGCAACTGACCGATGAAGGCGTCGCCGCCCGCGATGAAAGCGTGATGCGCCACTGCCTGGGTCGCGACATCCCGGTGGTCGGCGTCATTGGCGGCGGCTACAGCAAAGACCGCCACGCCCTCGCCCGCCGCCACGGCATTCTTCATCACAGCGCGCAGCGGGTCTGGCAGTCACACGGCTGTCATTGAGTTGTGCTGCGTTACCCACAATCGCTGTGGAACGGCCTGTGGATAACCTGAGCGAAAGGGACTACAGGCCATGCTGGCTAAGGCCTGCAGTACGCTGATCAATTTTCAACCAGTTATTGAATCGAACGAAAATTCCCTTGTGGGAGCGAGCCTGCTCGCGAAGGTGTCCGGACATTCAAGATTTAACTGACTGACCTACCGCTTTCGCGAGCAGGCTCGCTCCCACAAGGATCTCCCACATTGGTTTGCGCTGTTAGAATGCGCGCCTTATCCCGCCAGACCGCAGCGCACGCCATGACCCAGACCTCCGCCTCCTCCCCCGCTCACATCGCCATCATCGGCGGTGGCCCCGCCGGCCTGATGGCCGCCGAAGTGCTGAGTCAGGCCGGAGTGCGCGTCGACCTCTACGACGGCATGCCCTCGGTGGGCCGCAAGTTTCTGCTGGCCGGCGTCGGCGGCATGAACATCACCCACTCCGAACCTTATCCGGCGTTCCTCTCGCGCTACGCCGAACGCGCACCACACATCGCTCCGCTCCTGCGCGGCTTCGATGCCGACGCACTGTGCCGCTGGATTCACGACCTGGGCATTGAGACATTTATCGGTAGCTCGGGCCGAGTATTCCCCACCGACATGAAAGCCGCCCCGCTACTGCGTGCCTGGCTCAAGCGCCTGCGCGACAGTGGCGTAGTTATCCACACCCGCCATCGCTGGCTCGGTTGGGATGAAACCGGCGCACTGCGCATCGCCTGCCCCGACGGCGAAATAACCCTCAAACCGGACGCCACTCTGCTCGCCCTTGGCGGCGGCAGTTGGTCGCGACTGGGTTCCGACGGCGCGTGGATGCTGCCACTGGAACAGCGCGGTGTAGGACTGGCGCCGTTGCAGCCGAGCAATTGTGGCTTCGAGGTGCAAGCCTGGAGCGAATTACTCGTCAATAAATTCGCCGGGGCGCCGCTGAAAAACATCGCCATTGGCTTGAACGACGACATCCCGCGCCTCGGCGAATGCGTCATCACCGCGACAGGGATTGAAGGAAGTTTGATCTACGCGCTGTCGGCACCGATTCGGCAAGCGATCAACGCGCAGGGCTCAGCCACTGTCCACATCGATCTGCTGCCGGGCCGACCTGTGGATAAATTGCAGGCTGCGTTGAGCAAACCGCGGGGTTCGCGCTCGATGGCCAAGCATCTGCACAGCCAGGTCGGGATTGACGGGGTGAAAGCCGCGTTGTTGCGTGAACTCACTGACCCCGCCACCTTTGCCGATCCAGCGCTGCTGGCCCGGGCGATCAAGGCGTTGCCGCTGACATTGATCAAAACCCGACCGCTGGACGAGGCGATCAGCAGCGCTGGTGGAGTGACGTTCGAAGCAATGGACGAGCAACTGATGCTCAAGGCGTTGCCGGGGGTGTTCTGTGCGGGAGAAATGCTGGATTGGGAAGCGCCGACCGGGGGATATCTGCTGACGGGGTGTTTTGCCAGTGGCCGGGCTGCGGGTTTTGGGATGCTGGAGTGGCTCAAGTCCAAGTCGCCTGCCTGACCCTCACCCCAGCCCTCCCGAAACGTCGGACCGCCCAGAGGGAGAGGGAGCCTACCGAGTTGTCGCGCGTACAACATCGACTGAAGGATCGAGCCGATTATGGATTCACAACAGCAGAATCAGGTCAGCGTATTTCGAGAGCATTCCCCAATCAGTCCCCTCTCCCTCGGGGCGGTCCGACGTTTCGGGAGGGTTAGGGTGAGGGGCTCTTGGCTTTTAGCTTTTGATGTTCAAGGCTTGCGCTTGCGCGGCCCGGTGTTGAACACCGGCACCTTGCGCACGGGCTTGATCGAAGGCTCCGGCGCCTGGGTCTCGCCGCTGTCGACCCACTTACCGAGATTGCGCTTGCCGCCACCGCCAGAGGTTTTGGGTTTTTTCGGTTTCTTCGGCTTCTTGATCACCTGACCGCTGGCATCGGTGTCCGGCACACGGTGCTCAGGTTCGAAATCCGGCTCGTTCTGGCGCTTCAGGGTCTGACGCGTGAGCATTTCAATCGCCGACAACATGTTCACCTCATCGGCACACACCAGCGAAATCGCCTCGCCGGTTGCGCCCGCACGACCGGTACGGCCGATCCGGTGAATGTAATCCTCGGCCACGATCGGCAGATCGAAGTTGACCACCAGCGGCAGATCTTCGATGTCCAGACCACGGGCGGCAACGTCAGTCGCGACCAGAATCTGCACTTCGCTGAGCTTGAAACGATCCAGTGCACGCTGACGCGTCGCCTGCGGCTTGTCGCCGTGGATGCCATCGGCGTTGACGCCCAAGCCCTGAAGTTTTTCCACCAGTGCATCGACGCCGTTGCGGGTCTTGGCGAACACCAGCACCTGCTTCCACTTGTTCTTGCGCATCAGGTGCACGAACAATTCGGCCTTGCGCTTCTTGTCCACCGTCACCACCCATTGCTTGACGGTGTTGGCGGCGACGTTGCGCGGGCTGACTTCAATGCTCAGCGGATCGTTGAGCATCTGCCCGGCCAGCAGGCGGATGTCATCGGAGAAGGTCGCAGAGAACAGCAGAGTCTGGCGTTTTTTCGGCAGCATGCGGTAAATGTTCGCCAGCTCTTCGGAGAAACCGAGGTCGAGCATACGATCAGCTTCATCCAGCACCAGAGTTTGCAACTGATCGAGTTTCAGCGCGTTCTGGCGGAACAGGTCGATCAGGCGACCAGGCGTGGCAACCAGCACATCAACGCCGCCGCGCAGCTTCATCATTTGCGGGTTGATGCTGACGCCGCCGTACACCGCATAAGTACGCAGTGGCAGGTTTTCGGCGTACTGGCGCACGGATTCATGAACCTGCTCGGCCAACTCGCGGGTCGGTACCAGAATCAGCGCACGCGCCGAGTTGGCGGTGACTTTCGGCCCTTCCATAGCCAGCAACTGCAGGAGCGGCAAGGCGAAACCGGCGGTTTTGCCGGTGCCGGTCTGGGCCGCAGCCATCAGGTCGCGACCGGCCAGAACGGCCGGAATGGCTTGCGCCTGAACCGGCGTCGGGGTCTGGTAGCCGAGCGTCTCGAGGGAGCGCAGCAAGGGTTCGATCAGGCCAAGAGAGGCGAAAGTCATGGGAGTACCGTAGGAAAAATCAGCGCGGTTGCGCAAAACAAGTGTGCAATGCCGCGCAGTTTACCCTAATTCGCCCGCTGTTCTTCGTGAACGGCTGTCGGCGCCACGACCGGCGGCTGTGCTGGCCGACGCCACTGCGGCAAGCCAATCAACACCACGGCGCTGATGATCACCAGCATCGCCAGTGCTTCTTCGATACCGATGGTCTCGCCGACAAACACAATCCCCAGCAACACCGCCACCGCCGGGTTGACGTAGGCATAACTGGTCGCCGCTGCCGGACGCACGTGCTTGAGCAGATACATGTAGGAATTGAAGGCGATGATCGAGCCGAAAAAGATCAGGTACGCCAGCGCCAGCCAGCCTTCAACGGGCGGCACCGCTTGCAGGCGTTCGCCACTCACTGCGCTGCCGATCAGCAGGACCACACCGCCGACCAGCATTTCCACGGCACTGGCCATCGCGCCCTGCGGCAACGGCAGATGTTTGCTCCACACCGAACCGAAGGCCCAGGTCGCCGCCGCGAAAATCAGCAACGCCGCACCCATCGGACTCGATTGCAGGTTGGAGCCCATGTTGAGCATGGCGATACCGATGATCCCCAACGCCACCCCGGCCCATTCGAGGCGTGTATTGCGCGCGCCCCAGAAATATCCACAGAGCAAAGTGAACAGCGGCACCGTCGCCACCGCCAATGCCGCAACGCCGGAAGCCACCCCGGTGTGCTCGGCAACACTGACCGCGCCGTTACCGAAACTGAGCAGCAAAATGCCGATGATCCCCGCAGCTTTCCACTGTGCCCAGGTCGGTGCAGGTGCCCCGCGCCAGCGAAGGAACGCGTACATCAACGTCCCCGCGATGACAAAACGCACACCGCCGAGCATCAGCGGCGGCCAGTACTCGACGCCGATGCGAATCACCAGATAGGTCGATCCCCAGATCACATACAACGCAAAAAATGCGGCAATCAGGGGCAAGGAAAAACGGCGCAAGGCAGGCATGGGCAGCTCGAACGTCAGAGTCAGGGGATTGATTATTCTAGAAAGGCACGCAGGCAAAAATAAGTTACAAAACCTGTTTATCGCGCCGGTACACTTTTGAAAACACGGAGATCGGCGGGATAAGCCGCGATTTCGAAAGTCTGGCATTTTCAGGAGTCCGGCCTTGGACAAATACGACCGCATGCTGCTCAGTGCCCTGCTCGAAAACGGTCGCGCGTCCTACGCTGATCTGGCACGCAAAGTGAACCTCTCCGCCCCAGCCGTCGCCGAGCGCGTGGCCAAGCTTGAGGCTTCCGGGGTAATCACCGGGTATGAGGCGAAAATCGACCTGTCGAAAATCGGTCTGCCGATCCAGTGCGTGATTGAACTGCGTCTGCATCAGAACGGCAGTCAGAAGGTCTACGACGAACTGGTGAAAATCCCGCAACTGACCGAGTGCTTCCGGGTCACGGGCGATCCGTGCGTGATCATGAAGGGCGCGGTGGGTTCGATGCCGGAACTGGAGGAGTTGATCAACCGGGTGGCGAAATTCGGCTTCAGCAAGACGTCGATAGTGCTGTCCAGCGCCATCGAAAAACGCGTGCCGCTTGGCCACATCGAAAACAACGGCAAATCCTGAGGACGATTATGTCCCCTGTGGGAGCGGGCTTGCCCGCGATGGCGGAACATCAGTCGACACAAATGCTGACTGACACACCGGCATCGCGAGCGGATTTACAGTTGTTTCAACTGATCAGAAATCAATCTTCCAATCCTAAATCAACAAGAGGCCTTCAGCTGTAGCTGGCCCCTTCCTGAGTCAACATATACGGCATGTCTCGCATGCGTATCCATGGCTCATTGCGCCAATGCAGAAGCCTCAACGTTTCCCCGGCACACATGATCAAACGCATATGTGGGTCTGGAACTGACTTGGAGTTTTGACGAAGTATCGGCACAACTTGATGCGTCAACCAACGACGCAAGTGACGGTTCTCTGGGGAGTAGTGATAAACCAGCATTGCGTAAACCCCGGATTCGCTCAGCATCAAAGTCTCTTGAGCACCATCACTACCTGACAGATACATCATCTGCCGCTGATCCTCATCCAGCTTGAGGACTTGCCGCGCATTGATTTCCAGCCCCATGAGACGACCGATGTCTCGGGCACAGAACCAAGCCTCTGCATGTTGCAGAGTAGCCCGTAGCTGAGTGTGATAATGGATAAACGATTGGGGCTGTATGAGCGGCTCACGAGTGATTACTGAACCGAAATTTTCTGACGGTGTGCGGACAACCTTGACCATGACAAATCTCCTTTGAACATCGGAGCTGCCCCCATCACTTGCAGATGATGGGTGGCAGCTGTGCACGGGTCTGCAAGACCGAGTAGGAGACCCCGGCAGACCCAAAGGTCTCCCGCACACAGCTACCATAAATCGATAGTCGCTAATTGAAGCGACGCGATTATAGGTTTGCCAGTGGTCTCCTAACAAACTATCGGTGGGCTTGCAGTCCCAATCGCTGAATTTGCAGCGACGAACAGAGGTTAGCGGCGGGGTTATCGAAGCTCAAGACGGATTATCCCTAAACTTCAGTAGGATGCTTCGTCAAACTCTACACACAGATAAACAACTCGATTACTCGATACTTTCGGCCGATGGACGCCACCAAGCGCAGCAGCTAATGTCTTCAACATGCCGACAATCGGTCTTTCTCAAAAAAATAAAAATCCAATAGAAGTGAGAGGAGCTCAGAGATGACTTGGAAGGGAACGCTACGTTCGATGCAGGCGTCAGCCAGAAGAGCTGAACGCAACTCCAAAAGGCGCCAACGCGAATTGCAGGTGCGTCAAAAAGAATACGCAAAAATGGAGGCCCTTGAGCAGGCCGCGTATGAAGTTGAAGTCTACGAAAACCACATAGATCTACTGCTGTCCGTGCATAAAGACTGCGGCGAGGGGATCGACTGGAGTGAGTACGCAAATCACCCGCCACCTACAAAACCGGAAGCACTCAATACTCATGAAAACAAAGCCAGGGCGAGAGAGTCCGGTTATAAGCCTGGCTTAATTGCGCGCGCTTTAAAACTTGAGGCCAGACAACGCAGAAAACTTGAATTAGCCATTCAAGCAGCCGTTGCCGAAGACACGCAGGAGCTAGCTCAAGAGTTAAGTGAGTGGGAAGCGCAGCATCAAGACTGGAAAACCGATCACGACCTCGCACTGGGAATTCTCGCCGGTAATGGCCAAGCGAAAATTGATGCAGTTTTGCGAGTGAATCCGTTTACGGATATTTCGCACCTGGGCACGTCAATTAATGTCTCGGTTGCAGACACCGGCATTCTCGAATGCACGCTCTCGGTACACGGGACCAAAGTGATCCCTCAAGAGATCAAATCGCTACTGCAGAGCGGAAAACTATCGGTAAAAAAAATGCCGATCAGCAGGTTCAATGAGCTGTTACAGGACTACGTATCGAGCTGTGTTTTGCGGGTAGGTCAGGAACTGCTGAGTATTCTTCCCGAGCGCCTCGTCATTGTTACGGCGGTTGACTCACTTCTCAACTCCGCAACCGGCCATCTCGAAGATCAACCGATCCTCAGTGTCGCGCTTGCACGCGAAACGCTATCAAAGCTCAACATGCAAAGCATCGATCCATCCGATTCGATGAAGAACTTCGTACACACGATGAATTTCAAGAAACCAACCGGATTTATGCCGGTGGAAAAGGTTGATAGTCAACAATTCGCCAGTCTGGCCTGACGTAAAAAGATCGCAGCTTTCGGCAGTTCCTACAGAGTTTGATTGTGCTGTCGAGCTCGTTCGAAAAACGCGTGCCGCTCGGTCACATCGAAAGCAACGGCAAATAGATCAAACCAACACAGATCCAATGTAGGAGTGAGCCTGCTCGCGATAGCGGTGTGCCAGTCACCGATGATGTCGAATGACAGACCGCTTTCGCGAGCAGGCTCACTCCTACAGGGTTTCTGTGTGGGGTGCGGGATCAGCGATAGCGCTGCAGGTGTTCGCTGACTTTGGCGGCGGGGACTTTCTGCAATTTGCACAGCAGGTCGTGCGATAGCTCGCGCACGCCGTGCTTGTGGCGTAACTCTTCAGCCAGATGCGCCATCAGGTTGGCCGCCATCTCGGCGTCGGCCATGGCCCGGTGAGCCTGGCCGGTGTGCGGCAGGCGCGCGAAGGTGGTGAGGGTGCCGAGTTTGTGGTTCGGCGCGGCCGGCATCAAACGACGAGCCAGCAGCAACGAACAGGCAAAGTTCTGCAAGCGCGTGCGCTTGATCCGCCCCAGTTCGAAGTCCCAGAATTTCTGGTCGAACGAAGCGTTGTGCGCGACCAGTGGCGTGCAGCCGACGAATTCGTTGACCTCGTTCATCACCTGTTCAGCCGACGGCGCGGTGCGCAGCATGGCGTTGCTGATGCCGGTCAGTTGCTCGATGAAGGCCGGGACGCGCACGCCGGCGTTCATCAGGCTCTGGTAGCGCTCGACGATGCGACCGTTTTCCAGCATGACCACGGCGATTTCCGTGGCGCGACAGCTGCTGTTCGGCGACAGGCCGGTGGTTTCAAAGTCGATGACTGCAATGCGTTCCAAACCGGGTTCAACTCCGTACAAATTCTTCAGTAACTGCTTAATTCTTCAGTAGCAACGCGCCTTCGATCGGCACGTAACGGCTGGCGGCGCGGATCAGCGAGTTGGCGGTCAGGCCGGGCACACCGTAGGCCACCGCTTGCACACCGTGTTTGCTGATGATGCGTTCGAGCAGCATGTCGAAATCGCCGTCACCGGAAGCCAGGACGATTTCGTCGACGTGGTCGGCAGCGTCCATGATGTCGAGGGTGATGCCCACGTCCCAGTCGCCCTTGGCCGAGCCGTCGCTGCGCTGGATGTAAGGCTTGAGCTTCACGGTGAAACCGAGGTTGCGCAGGATCTGCTGAAACTGCTGCTGTTTGCTGTCGCCACGGTCGATGGCGTAGGCGTAGGCCTCGACGATCTGCCCGTCCTTGCTGATGTCAGCCCACAGTGCGGCGTAGTTGAAGTGGCAACCATAGGCCTGACGCACGGTGTAGTAGAGGTTCTGCACGTCGGCGAACACTGCGATTTTTTTCACCGGAGTTCCTGTGAGCGCGCAAGCGCCCGAAGCGGGATCAGGCGCCAGGCCCGAAAAAGGCGCCCAGTATGCCAGTAAAAAGCACTGTGGCGAGGGAGCTTGCTCCCGCTGGACTGCGCAGCAGGCCCTTCTTTTAAAAGAAAGGGCCGCTACGCGCCCCAGCGGGAGCAAGCTCCCTCGCCACAAGGATTGTGTTGCCTGGTGATTGACCGTTAGTCAGACGAAGGAATCGTCGTCATCGAAGAACGATGAGTTGTCATCGCTGTAGTCGGTGTCGGTGAGTCCGCCCTGGTCATTGCCGGCCATGCGCTGATCGTTGCCCCAGTCGTTGTTGCTCTGATCAGCCACCTGCGCTGGCTCTTCCTTGATCACTTCAACAATTTCTTCCGGCTGCTGATTGTGATGAAACAGGCTGCTGATGCCCTGCGCCAGCATCACGCCACCGGCCACACCGGCGGCGGTTTTCAATGCGCCGCCGAGGAAACTGCTGCCTGCCGCCGGGGCCGCTTGCTGTGCGTAGTTCGGTGGCGGTGCGCCGAAATTCTGTTGTGGCGCGGGCGCATTGAAGTTCTGCTGCGGCGCCGGTTCGCGCCAGCCACCGCTGGATGCCGGGGCGCTCTGGGTCGGCGCCGGACGCGGGCTGCCACCAAAGATGCTCGACAGGAAACCACCGCCGCCACTTGGCGCCGGTGCTGCGCTCTGCGCCTTGGCAGATTGCAGTTCGGCCTGCAAACGCTGGACTTGTTGGGTCAGTTGCTTGTTTTGCTCGTCGAGGCTCTTGAGCGCAGCCTCTTGCACCAGAATCGCCTGGGTCATGAAATAACCTGCCGCCGGTTGGCGCGTCAGGTGTTCCTTGATCCGCGCCTCAGCCTGGGCGTCACGCGGGGCTGCCTCCGTTTCTGCCTGTTGCAGCCGGGAAAACAGTCCATCGATCAGGGTTTGCTCTTCGCTGTTCATGGCGACCTCGTAGATTGCCGGGGATAACGTTGCCCTCGTCCACTGTGGACAAGGTGCTCTCCTGTAATGGAGACAGTGACAGGATGTTTCAACGACCTTTACCGAATGTTTACGTTTGTGTCCGTCCGCGCATCATCGGTTAAAGTGAGCCACTGTTTTCGACCTGCGATACCGACTGATGAATGCCTTCGAAGTGCTGCGCGACTCCCTGTATTTTTTCAAACGCCATTTGGCCAGCATCGTGCAGCTGTGCCTGCCGCTGGTGATTGTCGAAGCGCTGCTGCAACAAGTGGTCGATCGCGCCAGCGATCCGGACAGCTTCTCGGCTTACAGCATCATTGTCGGGTTGCTGGTCTATCCGTTGTACACCGCTGCACTGATCCTGTTTCTCGATGCCCGTACCCGTGGCGAAGCGCCGCGCACCCTCGACCTGCTGGCCATGTCCGCCCGGTTGTGGCCGCGCTTCGCCCTGCTGACGGCGCTCAACACGTTGCTGATTCTGCTGGGGCTTTCGCTGTATTTCCTGCCGGGCCTGATCCTGATGGTGATGCTGGCGTTCGGCGAGTACCTGCTGGTGCTGCGTGGCCTCAACCCATTGCACGCGATGAAAGAAAGCCTGCGCCTGACCCGTGGGCATTTCTGGCGAATCCTGCTGTGCATTCTCTGTGTGATGGGGCCGTTGTGGCTGCTCAAGGGTTTGACCCTGCAGGTCTATCCCGACCCGCAGAACCCGGCGCTTGCCGTACTGATCGACAGTGCGCACAGTTTCCTGCAACTGTTCACCAGCGTGGTGCTGTTCCGGCTGTTCATGCTGATCAGTGAACTTCCTGACAAGCGCGACAGTTCGGTCTGACTGCTTTGGTCTTGGGCGATGGCGGCGCACTCGGGTATGCTCGGGGCCACTTTTTGTAACGCTATAAGTCGAGCCATGACCCGCCTACTGCGCTACACCCTGCTCCTCATTGTGCTCGCCATCGTTCTGATCGGCGGGCTCATCTTCGGCCTGACCTGGCGCCCCGACGCCCGGGAAACCCTGCCGGTCAGCTGTACCGGAACACCGCCGATGCTGGTGCCCGGGCAGGCGCTGAAAATCATGACGTGGAACGTGCAGTACCTCGCCGGCAAGCGTTACGTGTTCTGGAACGACCTGGCTCAGGGTGACGATGAAGCGCCAACGCTGGAAGACATGGCCTTCAGCCTCGATGAAGTGGCACGGGTGATCCGCGACGAGCAGCCGGATGTCGTGCTGTTGCAGGAACTGGATGACGGCGCCAAGGCCAGCGACTATCAGGACCAGCTCAAACTGTTGCAGGAACGCGTCGCTGATTTGTATCCGTGCAGCGCCAGCGCGTTTGACTGGAAGGCCGATTTCGTCCCGGAACCGCATATCTTCGGCAGCGTTGGCCGACAACTGGCGACACTCAGCCGCTACCGCATCGAGCATGCCGAACGCCTGCAACTGCCAGTGGCATCGGCCAATTTCATCAGCCGTCAGTTCCAGCCGAAAGATGCGCTGCTGGCGACCAAACTGCCGCTCAGCGACGGCGGGCAACTCACCGTATTCAATACCCATCTTGAGCGCGCCCGCCAACCGGACGACACCTTGCAGGCGCAAGTGAGCGCAGTGGCCAAAGTGCTCGACAAGTATGAAAGCCAGGGCTTGCCGTGGCTGATCGGTGGCGATTTCAATCTGTTGCCACTCGGCCAATATCGTCGCTTGCCTGCCGAACAACGCCGGCCGTACTCCGCCGACAGCGAGTTGCACCTGCTGTGGGACAAATACCCGATGATCCCGACCAACAACGAAGCCAGCGGCATCGACCGTGCGCAGTGGCTGACCCACTACCCGAACGACCCCGGCCTCAATGGCCCGGATCGCACGGTCGACTATCTGTTCTACAGCCCGAAGATCAAGCGGATCGAGGCGACGGTGCGCCAAGACGATACGTTGCGCATCTCCGATCACCTGCCAGTGATCGCCCGCTTCCTGCTCCCCGCCGCGCCTTAACCAGCAATACCACAAAACCCTGTGGGAGCTGGCTTGCCAGCGATAGCGGTCGATCAGCCAACATTGATATCGACGCTACTGACCCCATCGCTGGCAAGCCAGCTCCCACAGGATTTGAGGATACCGGGTGATCAGTGCACTTCTTCCAGATCGTCGTGAAGCAGGCCGAAGATCTGTCGTTTCATGTCGATGAATGAGCGTTCCATGACCATGTCCAGCGAGCGCGGGCGCTCGATCGGTACGTCGAGAATTTGCTTGATCCGCCCCGGTTTGGCGCCCATCACATAGACCCGGTCACCGAGCAGAATCGCTTCGTCGATGTCGTGGGTGACGAACAACACGGTTTTCTTGCTGTTGCCCCACACCCGCAGCAACAACTGCTGCATCTGCAAACGCGTTTGGCTATCCAGCGCACCGAATGGTTCGTCCATCAGCAGAATCTGCGGATCATTGGCCAGCGCCCGCGCAATCGCCACGCGCTGCATCATTCCGCCCGAGAGCTGTTTGGCGTAGTTGTCGGCGAACCCGGCGAGGCCGACTTCGTTGACGTAGTAATCGACTATCTCTTTGCGCCGCGCCGCCGGCATGCCACGACGCTTGAGGCCGAACTCGACGTTCTGTCGTACCGTCAGCCACGGGAACAACGTATAGCTCTGAAAGACCATGCCGCGATCCGCGCCAGGACCTTGCACTTGCTGGCCGCCGACGTAGATCTCGCCGGAGGTCGGTTCGGCCAGGCCGGCGGTCAGGTACAACAGGCTCGACTTGCCGCAACCCGACGGTCCGACCAGTACTGCGAACTGCTGATCCGGCACCTCGAACGAAACCTCTTCCAGCGCGGTAAACGTTCCGCCATCGGGCTTCTTGTAGCGCAGGCTGACCTTGTCCACCTGCAAGCGTGGCGCGGCTTGTGCCGGTGCCGCGACCGGTTCGATAAAACGATGATTGGCAGCAGTCACTGAGCCCATGCGGCAACCCTCAAGCGGAGAAAACGGAACAGTTGATCAGTCACCAGACCGAGCAGGCCGATGATCGCGATGGCGAGGAAAATCACGTCGACCTGAAAGCCGCGCATGGCTTTCAGACTCAAATAACCGAGGCCACTGGACGCCGCGACCAGTTCGGCCACCACCAGATACGTCCAGGCCCAGCCCATGGTCACCCGCAAGGTGTCGAGCACGCCGGGCACCGAGGCCGGGGCGATCACATGCAACACCGCATCGCGGCGGTTGGAACCCAAGGTGTAGGAGGCGTTGATCAAGTCCTTGGAGATGCCTTTCGACACATCGGCAATCATCACCAGTTGCTGGAAGAACACACCGAAGATAATCACCGATACGCGCTGTTCCAGACCGATGCCGATCCACAGGATGAACAGCGGCACGAATGAGGTCACCGGCAGATAGCGAATGAAGTTCACCAACGGTTCCAGAAACGCCTGGACGATGCGGAAGCTGCCCATCAGCAACCCCAGCGGCACCGCCACCAGCGACGACACAATGAAGCCGACCATCACCACTTCGACGCTGGCCCACACATGCGTACCGAGGGTGCCGTCGCGACTCAACCGCACGGCCGCTTCGACCACCGCGCCCGGCGTCGGCAAGAACATCCCCGGCACGATACCGCCGTAAGACAACCCGGCCCACAGACCGACCAACAACACCCAGGCCAGACCGCTGGCGCTCCACACCACGGGTACCGGCAAAGCGGTTTTCGGCGTGAGGCTGCGGCTCAGCCACGAATTGCGCTTGAACATTGCAGACCTCCTAGAGCGGGCTGACGAAACGGTTGTCGACCAGCTCGTCATGGCTGACGTTGTAGGGTTTGCCTTGCAACTCGCTGGCGGTTTCGTTGGCCAGTTTGATCAACGCGGCGCTGTCACCCGGCTGGCCCGGCGAGCCGAAGAGCTTCTCGCTCATGGCCTGATCGTAGAAGCGCACGCCTTGCGCGGCGGCGGCCAGTTCCTTGGGATCGGACAGGTAACCGCCGACGCCTTTGGCCATGATTTTGTAAGCGTCCTCAGGGTGATCCTTGGTGTACTGCACGGCTTTGTACAAACCGGCGACCAGCGCCTTGACATCCTCCGGCTGCTTTTCGATGACGCTGCAGTTGAGCGCCACCACATCGACGATCACCCCGGGCGTGGTGCTGCTGTCGATCAACACCTTGCCTTGCTGCTTGTCGCGGACCATCGACAGATGCGGTTCCCAGGTCACCGCCGCCGGCACGCGACCGGCGATGAACGCGGTGGCGGCATCGTCAGCGGTCATGTTCTGCACGGTGATGTCGCTCATTTTCATGCCGTTCTTTTTCAGCAGATACGAGAGCCAAAACTGTGAAGTGGAGCCTTCGTTCACCGCCACGGATTTGCCCTTGAGTTCTTGCAGGCTCTGCACATCCTTGCCGACCAGCACGCCGTCGCCGCCATGGCTGTCATCCAGCGCCGCGACCGCCTTGAAGCAGAATTGCGGGCGGTACTTGAGCACTTCGTCGATGGTCGACGCCGAACCCGAGAGTTGCCCGGACGCCTGCGCGGCCATGTACATCGAGGCTTCTTCAACCACCGGCAATTCGACGGTCAGGCCGTTTTCCTTGAAATAGCCCAGGTCCTGAGCCAGATAAAGCGTGCCGTAACCGACCCACGTGGTGTGGCCGATGGACAGCGTACCGGCCTGGGCGCTGGTCGCGACGGTGGCGGCAAGGGCGGTGATCGCCAGAGGATGAGCGAGACGGATACACAAGGACTTGATCATGGAGCACTCCCGACGCTGTTGATTTAGTTTTGTCATGGGCAGTACGGCCAGCGCCAAATGATGAGAATCCACGCTGCGGTCTCTGCTGGACTCTGACGTGAAAGGCTTGGGCTGGCGAGATCGATGGTGGCCCATGTGCGCGGTGAGGAAAATCAGGAAATAGTTGGCTGCGAACAATGAAAAAACTGCTTAGTGCGCACTGCAAAAGAGCGGGGCTTGCGCGGATGTTCGAGGTCGGTGCAAGTCGGGGATTTTCTGTGACAGAAAGAATGCCATCGCTGGCAAGCCAGCTCCCACAGGGATCCAGGGTGTGTCCGGATTTTGTGAACACCACTGAAACCTGTGGGAGCTGGCTTGCCAGCGATGGCGCCCGGTCAGTCGATATCTTTGCTGCCTGACCTGCCGCTATCGCGAGCAGGCTCACTCCTACAGGGATCTAAGGTGTGCCCGGATTTTGTGAACACCACTGAAACCTGTGGGAGCTGGCTTGCCAGCGATGGCGTCCGGTCAGTCGATATCTTTGCTGCCTGACTCACCGCTATCGCGAGCAGGCTCGCTCCTACATGGATCTCGGATGTGCCTGGAGTTTGTGCACACCGCTGAATACTGTAGGAGTGAGCCTGCTCGCGATGGCGTCCGGTCAGTCGATATCTTTGCTGCCTGACCCACCGCTATCGCGAGCAGGCTCGCTCCTACAGGGGATGTGTGATCGACACAAAACCCTTGTAGGAGTGAGCCTGCTCACGAAAGGGGCGACGCGGTATCAGCGCAATTGGAACCAGGTGGTTTTCAGTTGGGTGTATTTGTCGAATGAATGCAGCGACAAATCGCGGCCAAAACCCGATTGCTTGCCACCGCCGAACGGCACTGTCACGTCCAGCGCATCCACCGTATTCACCGATACCGTGCCGGCCCTTAACCGTCGCGCCACGCGGTGCGCTCGATGCAGATCATCGGTCCACAGCGATGCCGCCAGGCCGTACACGCTGTCATTGGCCAGCCGCACCGCCTCCTCCTCGTCGTCGAACGGCACGACCGCCAGCACCGGCCCGAACACCTCTTCACGAAACAGCGACATGTCGGCTTTCACACCAGTGAAAATCGTCGGCTCGATGAAATTGTCCGAACCATTGAAACGCCGTTGCTGACCGCCGCATATCAGCGTCGCGCCCTGCTCTTGTGCCTGGTGAATGGCGCGCATGATGCTCGCCGTCTGCTGCTGATCGACGATGGCGCCAGCGCGGCTCTGCGGATCCAGCGGATCACCCGGCAGCCAACGTTCAGCTTGCGCTTTAAGGCGCTCGACAAACTCATCATGAATCGAACGCTCCACCAGCAACCGCGAGTTGGCCGAGCAGACTTCGCCCTGATTGAAGAAGATCCCGAACGCGGCTTTCTCCGCCGCCAGATCCAGATCCCGGCAATCGGCGAAGACCAGATTGGCGCTCTTGCCGCCGCACTCCAGCCACACCTGTTTGAGGTTGGATTGCGCTGCGTATTGCATGAAATATTTGCCGACCTGCGTCGAGCCGGTAAACACCAGACAGTCGACATCCGAGTGCAGCCCCAAGGCCTTGCCGGCCTGCTCACCAAGCCCCGGCAGTACGTTCAGCACACCCGGCGGCAGGCCCGCCTCCAGCGCCAGCTCGGCCAGACGCAACGCCGAAAACGGTGACTGCTCGGCCGGTTTGAGAATCACCGAATTGCCCGCCGCCAGCGCCGGCGCGAGTTTCCACGCAGCCATGTCCAAAGGGAAATTCCACGGCACCACGGCGGCAACCACGCCGAGGGCTTCGCGGGTAATGGTTGCCAGCACGTTGGACGCGCTCGGCGCTACCTGATCGTAGAGCTTGTCGACACTTTCGGCGTACCAGCGGAACACCCCGGCGGCACCCGGCACATCGATGTTGTAGGCATCCATCACCGGTTTTCCCATGTTCAACGAGTCGAGCAACGCCAATTCTTGGCGATGGCTCATCAGCAGATCGGCCAGACGCAACAGCACTTGCTTGCGCTCGGCCGGCGAGCGTTGCGACCAAGCCCCGGCCTCGAACACCTGTCGGGCATTGCGCACCGCCACCTCGACATCAGCCTCGCCACACGCGGCAACGTTGGCCAGTAACTGGCCGGTAGCCGGGTTGATCGCGGCAACGGTCTGCCCCGACTGCGCCGCGCAGTGTTGGCCGTTGATCACGGCTTGATCGGGAAACTTCAATGCAACGGCCTGGCGCTGCCACTCTGCAAACTCGAACACGTCGGATGCTCCTTGGGCTTTATTGTGCAATCGATGGTCGCTCAGGCCTGCGCGGGCTAAAAATAGTAAAAATGTCTTCGCTGGCAATGAAAAAACTGGCCAGACGGTTTCCCCAAAAGCCGCGCAGATGGCTATGGTTCAAGGATAAGAACAACGTCGCGCAGCGGACGCGGCGGCGCACAAATTGCTTGGAAGTCGAGTCCGCTCGTCCTGAGGTTTGCCGTGGCCGCCTACAATTTGCGTCAGTTGAAATACTTCATCACAACCGTCGAATGCGGCAGCGTTGCCGAGGCTTCACGCAAGCTGTACATCGCTCAGCCGGCGATCTCCACGGCGATCAAAGCGCTGGAAGACAGCTTCGCCGTGCAACTGCTGATCCGTCATCACGCCCAAGGCGTTTCTCTCACACCAAGTGGCGCGCGTTTCTTGCGCAAGGCTCAGGAACTGCTGCGCATGGCCAAGGAGTTCGAGCAGAACGCATTGGCCGATAATGACGTGGTCGCCGGGCAAATCGACATCGGCTGTTTCGAAACCGTCGCGCCGTTGTACCTGCCGCAATTGATCGCCGGTTTTTCGGCCCTGTACCCGGGGGTAAAAATCCGCATCCGCGACGGCGAGCAACAGGAACTGGTGCAAGGCCTGACCTCGGGGGCGTTTGATCTGGTGATACTTTATGAACACGAACTCGACGCGACGATTCAGACCGAACCGTTGATGCCGGCGCAACGGCCTTATGCGTTACTGCCGGCCGATCATCGTTTTGCCGAGTACAAGCAAGTGTCGCTGCGCGATCTGTGCCTGGAACCGATGATTCTGCTCGACGTACAACCGAGCCGGACCTACTTCGTCAGCCTGTTCGAGGAACTGGGCCTGACGCCGCGCATCGACTTCAGCTCACCGTCAATCGAGATGGTGCGCGGGATGGTCGGCCAGGGCTTCGGCTTCTCGATACTGGTGACGCGGCCGCATTCGGAATGCACCTACGATGGCAAGAAAGTCGTGTGCGTGGAAATTGCCGAGGACGTCACCGGCTCAGGGTTGGTGGCCGCGTGGCTCAAGCGCGGGCAACTGACCAAACCGGCGCAGTTGTTTGCCGATTACTGCCGCGAGCAACTGACCGCCAAGAGCCGTTTTTAAAATCGAAAGATCGCAACAAAACCCTGTGGGAGCGAGCCTGCTCGCGAATGCAGACTTTCAGGCAACGAATCTAGCGACTGACACGGCGCCTTCGCGAGCAGGCTCGCTCCCACAGTAGATAGGTGCTGCAACGATTCCAGCCCTGTAGGAGCTGCCGCAGGCTGCGATCTTTTGATCTTTACGTACCGCGTGGTTTCGCCCGCGCGGTCGCCTCGGCCACCAATGGATCATCCGGCCAGTAATGTTTCGGATAGCGTCCCTTGAGATCCTTCTTCACCTCGGCATAGGTGCTGCGCCAGAAGTTGGCCAGATCCTGCGTCACCTGCACCGGTCGCCGCGCTGGCGATAGCAGATGCAATTTGACCACTTGCCGGCCGCCAGCGATTCGCGGGGTCTCGGCCAGGCCGAACAACTCCTGCAAACGCACTGCGAGAATCGGTGGGAACTCGCTGTAATCCAGACGAATCGACGACCCCGACGGTACGCTCAGATGATGCGGCGCCAGCTCGTCCAGGCGTTGCGGCAACGGCCATGGCAGCAGATTGCGAACGATGCTCGACAGATCGAGGCTGGCAAAATGACTGAGTCGCGAGACCTTGCCCAGATACGGCATCAGCCAATGTTCCAGGGTATCCAGCAGCGTCGCATCGCTGACATCCGGCCACTGGCTTTCAGCTTGCGAACCCAATTCCAACTGCCGCAACAACGCCACCCGCGCCTGCCACTGGCGCAGTTCCGGCGTCCACGGCAGCAGCTCCAGACCTTTGCGCCGCACTAGATTGACCAGCGCCTGACTGCGTGCGGCTTCATCGAGACCGGTCAATGGTTCGCGACTCAGGATCAGCTCGCCAACCTTGCGCTGACGCTCGGCGCGCAGCACGCCTTCGCGCTCGTCCCAGTCCAGTTGATCGACGTTGCGCACCTGTTCGGCGAGCACGGAATCGAACAGCGCCGGATCGAAATCCGCCGCCAGATAAATCCGTTCTTCACGTTGGCCCTGACGGCTGCCGAGATCAGCAATGACGATCCACGGCTCTTTCATCAGGCTGTCGGCTTCAGCGAACAACGCAGCGCGGCCGTTGGCCAGTCGATATTCGGCACCACCGGCACGCCGCTGTTGCGCGACGCGATCCGGGTAGGCCAGCGCCAGCAACGCGCCGAGCCAGCGCGGATGATCGGGGTCGCTGACCGGTTCGCTCGCCTTGCCGCGCAAATAGCCGCGATATTGCCGCGCCAGTTGCCGGGCACGCTGCACGCCGCCCTGCGCCCCCCTGGCGGCGCGTTCTTCGCCAGAGAGCAGCACCAGGCGACTGTGCAAATCCGCCCCGGCACCGCGCAAGATATCGCGCTCGCCGAGCAACGCAGCAACGTCGCACGCCATGTTGGCCAGACCCAACGCCTGACCGCGCAACAGCAAATGGCCGATGCGTGGATGCGCCGGCAATTCAGCCATGGCCTGACCGTGAGAGGTCAGCGCTTTGCCTTCCAGTGCGCCGAGTCGCTGCAACAAATCCTGCGCCTGGGCATAAGCCGCTGCGGGTGGAACATCCAGCCAGACCAGTTCGCCCGGCGTCACACCCCAACGCCCCAGTTGTAGCGCGAGGCTGGCCAGATCCGCCGAGAGAATTTCCGCGCTGCCATACGCCGCCAGTTGTTCGTGCTGATCCTGCGACCACAAACGATAACAAACACCCGGCTCCAGACGCCCTGCCCGACCGGCACGCTGGGTGGCACTGGCCTTGGAAATTCGCTGGGTATCGAGACGGGTCATGCCGCTGCCGGGATCAAAACGCGGCACCCGCGCCAGCCCGGCGTCGATGACGACGCGCACACCGTTGATGGTCAGGCTGGTCTCGGCGATGTTGGTGGCGAGCACCACTTTACGCTGGCCGGCCGGTGCCGGATCGATGGCGGCACGCTGGGCGTTGAGGTCGAGTTCGCCGTGCAACGGGCAGAGCAACACATCTTTGCGCTCACCAATGGCATCGGCCAACTGTTGATGGACGCGACGGATTTCCGCCTGCCCCGGCAAGAACACCAAGAGGCTGCCGGTCTCATCGTGAAGCGCTTCGAGTACGGTTGAGGTCACGCGCTGATCGATGTATTCGCCGGGCTGAAACGGACGGCCCCAGCGCATCGTCACCGGATACATGCGACCTTCGCTGCGCAGGATCGGCGCGTCATCGAGCAACCCGGCCAAACGTTCGCCTTCCAGCGTGGCGGACATCAGCAAAATCTTCAGCGGCTGTTCAGCTCGAAACAGTTCGCGACCGTTCAGACTCAAGGCCAGCGCCAGATCGGCATCGAGGCTGCGCTCGTGAAATTCGTCGAAGATCAGCAGACCCACGCCTTCCAGCGCCGGGTCATCCTGCAAGCGGCGGGTGAGAATGCCTTCGGTGACCACTTCGATGCGGGTGTTGGGGCCGACCTTGCTGTCGAGACGGATGCGATAACCGACGGTTTCACCGACCTTCTCGCCCAGCTCACTGGCCAGTCGTTCTGCGGCTGCACGCGCGGCGAGCCGGCGCGGTTCAAGCATCAGAATGGTCTGCCCGTCGAGCCAAGCTTCATTGAGCAAGGCCAGCGGCACACGGGTGGTTTTACCGGCGCCGGGCGGTGCTTCGAGCACGGCTTCGTGGCGTGTCGCCAAGGCTTCACGCAGGGCGGGTAAAACGTCGTCGATCGGCAAAGAATTCATGCTGGCTCCCAAACAGAGCGGCGAGTATAACGGCGAACTGCAAAGCCTTCGTCAGGGTCTTAAACTCACTCGACGAAGCTTCGTTATCAGATGACTCAGGAGATTTTCCCATGCGCTTACCTTTTCGCCTGATCGGCGGTGTACTGGTCGCCACCCTGCTCACGCAAATCACTGCGTGCGGTTCGATTTTCTATCCGGACCGGCGCGGCCAGATCGACGGCAAGATCGACCCGGCGATTGCTGTGCTCGATGCCGTGGGCCTGTTGTTCTACATCATTCCCGGGCTGATCGCGTTCGCTGTCGACTTCGCCACCGGCGCGATCTATTTCGAACCGGGCCACACCGCGCAGATCGATCCGGCCAAACTCAAGCAAGCCATCGGCCCGGACGGTCAGGTCGATATTCACAAGCTGCAGGCTATTCTCGAAAGCGAGTTGGGCAGAGATTTTCCTCTCGACGATCCACGCCTGATTCAGCACAAGGGCAGCACTCAACAACTGGCGATGTTCGGCCTGCAACCCGCCGCCTAAAAAGGAAACGCAATGACCTCCAGCCCCGAACACGCCCGCCTGCTGCGGTTGGCGACCCGCGCCTCGGTGGCGGTGGCGTGCACGTTGATCATCGCCAAAGCCATTGCGTGGTGGCTGAGTGGATCCGTCAGCATGCTCGCCGGCCTCACCGACTCGGCGCTGGACGGCATTACTTCGATGCTCAATCTGCTGGCGGTGCATTACGCGCTGCGCCCGGCGGATGACGATCACCGTTATGGTCACGGCAAGGCTGAATCGCTGGCGGGCATGGCGCAGGCGTTGTTCATTGGTGGCAGTGCGGTGTTGATTGCGTTTCAGGCTTATGAGCGACTGAATGATCCACAGCCGCTGGGCGCGCCATGGCTAAGCATCGGCGTAATCGTATTTTCGCTGCTGCTGACCGCGGCGCTGCTGATGTTGCAACATCGGGTGATCAAGCAGACCGGTTCCAACGCCGTGCGCGCCGACTCGCTGCATTACCGCTCGGACATGCTGCTCAACGGCAGCATTCTGATTGCGCTGGTGTTGGCCGGATTTGGCTTTGAGCAACTGGATGCGTGGTTCGGTCTGGGGATCGCCGGCTACATTTTGTGGAGCGCGATCCAGATCGCCCGGGAAAGTTTTTCAGTGTTGATGGATGAAGAGCTGCCGGCGGATGTCAGTCAGCACATGCTCGAACTGGCGTGCAGCGTGCCGGGGGTGCTGGGCGCGCATGACTTGCGCACGCGGATCTCCGGCAACCACTGGTTTGTGCAACTGCATCTGGAATTGCCGGGTGAGCTGACCCTGTCAGTGGCGCACGGCATCAGCGATCAGGCGGCGGATGCCATCCACCAAGCCTACCCGCGAGCCGAAGTGCTGGTGCACGCCGACCCGCAGGAAGTGGTGCTCGCTGCGCGGAATCAGTAACTGACCTGATAACCGCGACTGCTCAGACAATTGCCCTGCGCCTGACGGTACGCCTGAACCACTTCGGGCGCCGGTTGATAAGTCGCGGTGCGCGGGTCAAAACCGCTTTGCTGCACGGCGTACTGGTAGCACTGATAACCGTCCTGCTGCACTTGCTCCGGTGACTGGCCGTTGGCCGGATAAGCCTCGACGTCATAACCCTGGGATTGCGGCTGCGGCTGTTGTTGCTGCACTGGCGGCTCGACCACCACGTAGTCCTGGGTCGCTTCCTGATAGGCGTAGTAGGAACCAGCCGCGAGGAACAACAGCGATCCACCGATCCATACTTCGCGGGCGTAGTCCGGCAAGTACTGGATGCGGATCCCACGTGGCGGCTGCACGACGATGTAGCGCGGGCCTTGCGGGCGATACCAGTAGCCGCCGGAATAGAAATAATCCTGACCACGATATGGCACGCGGTAGTCGCGATCCGGGAAACGGTCGATCACATGCCCCGGCCGATATTGCGGACCCGGGCCCCAGCCGTTGCCATGCCCGTCCGGACGTCCCGGCCAGTGGTTGTCGTTGGGCCGATTGTTGGTTTGCCAATGCTGGTTGTTGTAACCGTTCTGCGGACGCTCGTCGCGGTAGTAACCCTGACGCGGTTCCTGAGTCTGGCGCACGGCATCGGGCCGCGGCTGGATCGGCAGGTTGTTGGCCGGCAACTGCGGCGGTGGCGGCGGCTGACGCACCGGGTTGGGGTTATACGCTGGCCGGTTCTGGTCGTGGTTCTGCCATTGGCCATTGTTGTTGTGCTGCTGGCCGTTGTGCTCGAACTGGCGGCTGTTATCGCCACGGATGATTTCGTTGTTCTGCGGGCGCGGCTGATTTTGCGGCGGCTGATTATTCTGCGGGCGGGGCTGATTCTGTTGCTGATTATTCTGCGGACGCGGCTGGTTGTTGCCGCCATGGCCCTGATTGTTACCCTGATGCTCCTGACCGTGGCCACCGCCATCGGGTCCACGATTCTGCGGATCATCGGCAAGCGTTTGCACACTGACACTCACACACAGCAAACCAACACCGGCCAGACGCCAGATGCGCGAATTCATGCTTTTCCTCACTGCGGGACCTGCAAATGTAAGAGGGCTTGTAACTAAGACCGGAAATGTACATGCCCGGTTCTGCAACAGGTTATCAGTCACGAAACTTATTTATTGAGGACGTCGGCGCAACGCGGCATAAATCGCAGGCAAGAAAAAAGGGAGACCCGTCGGCCTCCCTTCTAGAGAACTTCGTCCTGGCTCGACGCTTTTGACGTCGGCTCACCTCACGCCGTCTTCTGGACAGTGTGCAGCTCGGGGGCCGGCACAACCCCGGTGGGGGTGGCGGCCGCGGCGGGCCTGATAGGCGGGCCGCAGTGGACTGTATTACCGAGCAGTGATTCTGGTGATAAGAATAGGCCCGAGGCGGTGGCAGAGGATTGCGAAGATTGCTGAAATAAACACCACTTGCGCAATTTTTAACCCTGGATAGATAATCCGCCGCAATAGTTACAACCAAGGACAGATTGATGAGCAAACTCGACCGTTACGACTTGAGCATTTTGGCGGAATTGCAGCGCGATGCCCGCATCTCCAACCAGGAGTTGGCCGAGCGCATCGGTCTGTCACCATCGCCGTGCTCGCGCCGGGTCAAGCAACTAGAGGACGACGGCTATATCTCGCGTCAGGTGGCCTTGCTCGATCGCAAGATGCTCGGCCTGAGCCTGACCGCGTATGTGCTGATCGGCATGGACCGACACACGCCGGAGCGCTTCGAGAACTTCGAAGCGGCGATCCGCACGTTGCCGCAGGTGCTGGAGTGCAGCCTGGTGACCGGCGTGGACGCTGACTATCAGTTGAAGGTAGTGGTGCCGGACATGGATCACTATCAGAAGCTGCTGCTGGGGCATCTGACCCGTATCGAAGGCGTGACCAGCGTGCGTTCGAGTTTTGTGCTGAATCAGGTGCTCAACAGCACTGAACTGCCCTTGACCCACCTGCGTAGCTGATTGCTTTCGTGGCGAGGGGATTTATCCCCGATCCAGTGCGCAGCACTGGCAAGATTTTGCAGCGAGGCGGATATTTTTGGGGTCGCTTCGCAACCCGTCGGGGATAAATCCCCTCGCCACAGGGTTACAGACCAATGACTGCGGCACACCGACGCAGGTCAATGCCCCGCCGTTCGACCTTGGCGTATACTCGCCGCGCCCTTTTAGCCGCGCCTGCGCCGGAGATGCCCGATGGATCCAGCCGTATTTGAAGAGTGGATGATGACCGGACTGGTCAGCATCCTGATCATTTTCATGGGTTTTATCGTCTGGGATCTGGCGAAGAAGTCCAAGGCCGGACGTTTCGGCTCGTTCATTCTGTTCTTCGTGCTGGGTTTGGGCGTGGCCGCGTTCATCATCAAAAGCGTGGTGATCGGCCTGATCGAGTCCGGCGCTTTATAAGCGCGCCGGCACTTCTTTCCACTGGCCCTGATCAAGCCCTTCGATCGACCAGTCACCAATCTTCACCCGCACCAGGCGCAACGTCGGCAGGCCGACCGCCGCCGTCATCCGGCGCACTTGGCGGTTGCGTCCTTCGCGAATCACCAATTCCAGCCAAGTGGTCGGTACGGTCATGCGAAAGCGTACCGGCGGATTGCGTGGCCACAACTGCGGCTCATCCAGTTGCCGCGCCTCAGCGGGCAAAGTCATGCCGTCATTCAGTTCGACACCTTCACGCAGACGCTGCAACTGCTCGGCCGTCGGTACGCCTTCGACCTGAACCCAATACGTCTTCGCCAGTTTGTGTTTGGGGTCGGCGATCCGCGCCTGCAACTGGCCGTCATTGGTCAGCAGCAACAGACCTTCGCTGTCGCGATCAAGACGTCCGGCCGGATAGATGCCGGGCACATCAATGTAATCCTTGAGGGTCGCCCGCCCTTCACCGTCGCTGAATTGCGTCAGCACATCGAACGGTTTATTGAACAGGATCAGCTTCGGCTCGGCCGGTGGCGCTTTGGCGACACGCCGCGGGGAGGAAGACTGAGGCTTCGCGCCGGGATGGCGGGAAGGTGGACGCGGGGGACGGGACATGGCGAAAAGAACATCTAGCGGTCGAGGCTGCTAATGCTAGTGCCCCGACCGCCAAATGACCACGACTAACCGTTAACGGAACGGCGGCTCGTCGAAGCTGCGCAGTTTGCGCGAGTGCAGCGAGTTGAGTTCGGTACGCAGCAGGTCCACCGCTTCGATGCCGATCTTCAAGTGCTGGCTGACCGCGCGCTCGTAAAACGCGTTGGCCGAACCCGGCAGCTTGATTTCACTGTGCAGCGGTTTGTCCGAGACACACAGCAACGTGCCGTACGGCACCCGCAGGCGATAACCCTGGGCAGCGATGGTGCCGCTTTCCATGTCCACCGCGACAGCACGCGACAGGTTGATCAGCGGACGTTCCTGCGCCCAGCGCAGTTCCCAGTTACGGTCGTCGTAGGTCAGCACGGTGCCGGTGCGCAGGCGTTTTTTCAGGTCGTCGCCCTTCTCGCCGGTGATATTGGCGGCGGCTTGTTGCAGCGCCATCTGCACTTCAGCCAGCGCCGGGATCGGAATGTTCGGCGGTACGACGCGATCAAGAATGCCGTCGCGACGCATGTAAGCGTGCGCCAGCACGTAGTCGCCGATGGTCTGCGACTGACGCAGGCCGCCGCAGTGACCAATCATCAGCCAGCAATGCGGACGCAGCACCGCGAGGTGGTCGGTGATGTTCTTGGCGTTGGACGGGCCGACGCCGATGTTCACCAGGGTCACACCGTGGCCATCGCTGGCGATCAGGTGATAAGCCGGCATCTGGTAACGGTGCCAGACCACACCGGCGGCAATCGCCGAGGCCTCGCCGTGATCCATGCCCTTCTCGATGATCACGTTACCCGGCAACACCATGCGTACAAAACGCGGGTCGCGGCGCAGTTGCTCCAGACCATGGACGATGAACTGGTCGACATAACGGTGATAGTTGGTCAGCAGAATCCACGGCTGCACATGACGCCAGTCGCTGCCGGTGTAGTGCACCAGTCGGCGCAGCGAGAAGTCGACGCGCGCCGCATCGAACAGCGCCAGCGGCAGCGGATCGGTGTTTTCCCAGTCGTAGAGACCGTCGGCGATGCCATCGGTGGCCGCAGACAGGTCGGTACTCGGGAACACCCGCGCCAGCACGGCAGCGGTGACGCCGGAGCCGGCCAGCTCATCGCCCTGCTCGACCACGTACGGGTACGGAATATTTTGCTGACTGACGCCGACTTCCACGGTCACGGTGAAGTCGTGCATCAACGGCACCAGCTGTTCCAGCAGGTATTTGCGGAACGCTTTCGGGTGGGTGACGGTGACGCTGTAAGTGCCCGGCAACTGCACCTTGGCGTAGGCGCGAGTGGTCTGCGGGACTTCGCCCTGGCAGTGATAGGTCAGTCGCAGTTCGGGATAGCGGAACAGAGCACGCTGCGCCGCGTCGGGCTCGACGCGATCCTTGAGATAACGCTTGAGCGCCGAGTTCAGCGCTGTAGTGGCCTGCTCATGCAGCTCGGCCAGACGATCCACGGCTTGTTCGGCGGTTTGAACGACAATAAACGCTTCGGTCACGATCAGCTTCCTGTGTTCTGACTTGCAGAGCTTCATCTTGCCTGCATCGTGGCGTCACGGGAACAGTGGCATGTTGGCAACGCCACAATATGTCATTCACACGCTATCCCTGTAGGAGTGAGCCTGCTCGCGATAGCGATGTATCAGTCGACATTTGCATTGGCGGGTACACCGCTTTCGCGAGCAGGCTCACTCCTACAGGGGATTTGTGTTGGGTCAGAAACCTTGTGGGGTCGAGCGGGCGACGATGGATTCGATGTCGAGGCCTCGCGGTAAAGCGCCGTAGGCGCGGCCACCACCGCTCAGGCGGCTGGCAATGAAGGCATCACTCACCGCCGAATTCCCCGCCTCCAGCAATAACTTCGCCTGCAAGCCGAGGGCGATGTCCTCGGTCAACTGCCGCGCCCGATACTGAATGTCGCTCGTATCCTTGAACTGCGCCTGCAACTGCTGAATGTGTGCGGCAAGCCGTTTGTCGCCATGCCCGTCACCGAGTTCGCTGAACAGTACATCCAGTACACCCGGTTCTTTCGACAGCGCGCGCAACACGTCGAGGCACTGCACGTTGCCCGAGCCTTCCCACGTCGAATTCACCGGCGCTTCACGATACAGCCGCGGCAGAATGCTCTCCTCGACATACCCCGCGCCGCCCATGCATTCAGCGGCTTCGTTGATCATTGCCGGCGCACGTTTGCAGATCCAGTATTTGCCCACCGCCGTCACCAGCCGGGCGAATTGCGCTTCGTGGCGATCATCCAGATGATCCAGCGCCTTGCCCATGCGCAGGCTCAGCGCCAGTGCGGCTTCGCTTTCCAGGGCCAGATCGGCCAGCACGTTTTGCATCAACGGCTGTTCGCTGAGCAATTTGCCGCCCACTTGGCGATGCGCGCAGTGATGGCTGGCCTGGGTCAGGGCTTGGCGCATCAACGAACTGGAACCGACCATGCAATCAAAACGGGTCATCGCCACCATCTCGATAATCGTCGGCACACCACGGCCCTCCTCCCCGACCATCCATGCCAGCGCCCCGCGAAACTCGACTTCGCTGGAGGCGTTGGACTGGTTGCCAAGTTTGTTTTTCAGCCGCTGGATGTAGAACTGATTGCGCGTGTCATCGGGGCGATGGCGTGGCAGGAGGAAACAAGTCAGGCCTTTGTCGGTCTGCGCCAGGGTCAGGAATGCATCGCACATCGGCGCCGAGCAGAACCATTTGTGCCCGACCAGCTCATAGGCTTGGCCCGGACCACTGGCGCCTACTGGATAAGCCTTGGTGGTGTTGGCGCGCACGTCGGTGCCGCCCTGTTTTTCGGTCATGGCCATGCCGATGGTGACACCAGCCTTGTGCGCCATGCCGACATTTCGCGGGTCGTATTCGGTGGCGAGGACTTTCGGCAACCACTGCCCGGCCAGATCCGGCTGCAAACGCAAGGCCGGGACACTGGCGAATGTCATGGTCAACGGGCAACCGCTGCCAGCCTCGGCCTGACTGTGCAGGTAGCTCATGGAGGCGCGGGCGACATGCGCGCCATCCTGCGGATGGGTCCAGGGCAGCGAGGTCAGGCCATGCTCGATCGCGGTGCGCATCAGCTCGTGATAGGCCGGATGAAATTCCACCAGATCGATGCGATGACCGTAGCGGTCATGGCTGGCGAACGTTGGTTTGTTCTGATTGGCGAGGAACCCGGCTTCCATCAACGGCCCGCCGGCCAGTGCGCCGTAAGCGTCGATCCGCGACTCGGCCCAACCGGCGCCGAACCTGCGCGACCACTCCTGCAAAGGCAGGTCGATGCGATAGAGGTTGGTGCCGTCCAGCGACGGCGGCTGGTTAGTGACTTCGTGGGTTTCGGCGAACTGATGCAGGTTCATGACGGGCTCCTTCTTCAGCGAGAAGGTCAGTTAAGCACCGCCCAAACGCCGAACAAAGTGTCATATCCGCCGAATTTGCGGCGCTTTTACCCTATCAACAACACAAAACCCGTCGCGTCAGCGCTGACTGCAAATCTTCGAATTTCACTGGCTTGTTCAAGTAGTCGATCACCGCGCCCGTGGTGCAGAGTTCACGATCCGCGCTCAGCGCCAGCATGAACACCGGCAGGTGCGCACAGCCCGGCAAGGCGTGAATCTGGCAGCACAACGACGCACCGTCGTGAGCCGGCAACTGACAATCGATCAGCACAGCATCGACGATTTCGCGCTGCAGGCAATCGAGCGCCGCCGCGCCGTTGTCAGCGGTGCGCACGCGGAAACCGAGTTTGAGCAGCATGCCGCGCATCACCAGTTGGTTGACGCTGTTGTCATCCACCAGCAGCACCGTGCAGTCCTGCGGCGCGCGCAGGCAATCACGCGAAGACGCGGGGATTGGCGCGGGCTCGACCACCGGCAGGTCAAATTCGACGTCCAGCTGAAAACGGCTGCCACGCCCCGGCTCGGAGCGGTGGGTCAGTTTGCCGCCGAGCAGTTCGACCAATTGTCGGCAGATCGCCAACCCGACACCCAGACCGCCGTATTCGCGGGTCATCGAGCCGTCGAGCTGGAAGAAACGCTGATACATGGTCGCCTCGCCGAGATCGGTAAAACCGATGCCGGTGTCGATCACCGCAAACGACAGCGCCAGACGATTATCCGTCGACGGTTTGCCCGTCACTCGCAGCGCCAGACCACCGACGCGGGTGAATTTGATCGCGTTATCGAGCAGGCATTCCAGACATTGCGCGAGTTTCGCGCTGTCGCCGTGCAAACGATCCGGCAGGGTCGGCAGCACGTCGACCTTGAAGTCCAGCGACTTGCTGCTGGCGTTGCCATCGAACTGCACGCGCAAGGCCTCGACCACACCGCGCAGGCTGAAACTGCCCGGCGAGGCCTTGAGCTTGCCGGCCTGCAATTCAGTGAGAGTGAGGATCCCGTTGACCATACGCATCATGTCCCGGGCAGAACCGGCGGCGGTCTGCTGATATTGCTCAAGCTCGGGATCCAGTTCGACGGTCTGCATCAGTTCCAGCGAACCGATCACGCCGTTCATCGGGGTGCGCAGTTCGTGGGTCAGGGTCGCGAGGAATTCGTCCTTGAGCTTGTTGCTGTGGGCCAGTTGCTGGTTGAGCACTTCGAGTTTCTGACCGGCGTCGAACAATGTCTGCGCCTGTTGCTCGCGCATCGCGTTGATGCGATCGGCCAGCGCCAGCGACAGCAGCGCCACTTCGATGGCCGAGCCGATCTGGCTGGCGTACATGGTCAGGAACACGTTCGGCAGTAAACCCAAGACCATCAGCGTGTTGATCACGCCACCGAGCAGGAACGCCGACCAGGCGATGATGAAGTAACGCGCCACACGCAGGCCGCGCCACCAGGCGAGAATCCCGGCGGCGAAGATCACCACGGTGAAGGTCAACGCCAGTGTTGTCGCCAGGCGCAGAGCCAAGGCGTAACTGGTCATCAGCGACAGGCCAATGACCAATGCACCGAACGCGATCAGTCCGATCAACAAGCGGTCGAGCCAGGGGCTGTGGGTCTTGGTCTGCAAAAAGCTGCGGGCGAACTGGCTGCCGAAAAGCCCGGCGCAACCGATGAAGAATGGCGTCGCGGCGTTGGCCCACCACGGGTTATCTGGCCAGAAATACTCGACCGCCGCGCCGTTCACCGACAATTGATAGAGGCCGAACGAGGCGATATAGAAGATGTAATAGAGGTAACTGGTGTCGCGCACACTGAGGTAGATGAACAGGTTGTAGACCAGCATCCCCAGCAGCACACCATAAATGATGCCCAGCACATACAGGCGCACTGGCTGGTCTTCGAGATACGCGGTGCTCGACCATAAGGTCACTGGCGCCTGGATCGAGCCTTCGCTGGCCAGTCGCAGGTAGACGGTCTGTTGTTGATCCGGTTCGAAGGCCAGGTCGAACAGGTAATTGTTCTGGCGGATCTCGCGACTGGCGAACGGCAAGGCGTCACCGGTTTGCCGGATCAGACGATAGTCGCCATTGGCATCGGGCAGGTACAGGTCGAGGTGGTCGAGCGGCGGATAGGCCAATTCCAGCAGCCAGGTGCGCTGCGCGGCCGGATTGCTCGGGCGGTAATGCAGATCGATTTTCAGCCAGAACGCCGAACGCGAATACCCGGCATTGAGCGTGGCTTTGTCGTGGGGTTTGAAATTGCCGGCAGCCGCTTGCGCGCGGACATCGGCAATGCTCGCCTGACCGCTCGGGTCTTCGAACACTTGCAGCGACCGGCCCAGAGGGAGGCTCTGGGTGAATTCGTCGAATTCGACGGCGCTCGCCATGAGGGGCAAGCAGAACAACAACATCAGCAAATAGCGCATTGAAGCCCCAGCGTGGCTCGTCCGGTTGTGTCAGGAAGCCCCCCCATTCCCTTTGAGTAGACGTAAAACCGGTATTACCTGTTATTGGTTTGGATCCAGACTAGCATAGCCGTTGATGGCCATTGAGCACCATCGAAATTTTCCCAACAAAGGCTCTAGAACGGGCGTTTCAGAGCAAAGCAGCGAGCTAGAGCTGTTGGATTGGTCAGGAAGATCAAAAGATCGCAGCCTTCGGCAGCTCCTACATTGGAATACGTTCCCTGCAGGAGCTGCCGAAGGCTGCGATCTTTTGATCTTGCTCTGTCACCTACCCCCGAAAATCAGCTTTGGTGGTAAGCTCGCGCACCATGAATATCTACAGCTCCCGCCCCGTTGTCCTCTGTCTCTCCGGCCACGACCCCAGTGGTGGCGCCGGCTTGCAGGCAGATATCGAAGCCCTGCTCGCGCAGGGTTGCCATGCGGCTCCGGCCGTCACCGCCCTGACCGTGCAAGACACCGTCAATGTCACTGACTTTCGCGTCCTCGACCGTGAGTGGGTACTGGCCCAGGCCAATGCCGTGCTCAACGACTCCGAAGTCGCTGCAGTCAAACTGGGCATGCTCGGTTCGCTGGAGATGGTCGACACCGTTGTCGAACTGCTTTCTGCGCACCCGCACTTGCCGGTGGTCTGCGACCCGGTGCTGCGCGCCGGTGGCGGCGGACGACTGGGCAAGGACGAAGTCGGTTATGCGATGCGCGAGCGTCTGCTGCCGCTGTCGATCATTGCCACCCCTAACCTTCCCGAAGCCCGCATCCTCGCAGAACTGCCCGAAGGCACCGCGGACGAGTGCGCTGAAAAACTCCTGCCGTTCGTCAAAAACCTGCTGATCACTGGCGGCCACGGCGACGAAACTGAAATCCACAATCGCCTGTACAGCCGTGATGGCTTGCGTGAAACCTTCTACTGCCAGCGTTTGCCGGGCAGTTATCACGGTTCCGGTTGTACCCTGGCCAGTGCGCTGGCCGGTCGTCTGGCACAAGGCGAAAACCTCGCAAGCGCCGTGCGCTCTGCTCTGGATTACACCTGGCGCACCCTGCGCGATGCCGAACAACTGGGCAAAGGCCAGTTCGTGCCGCGTCGCCTGCCGCTGGATTTCTGCTCGTGACGTCGTGAGGTCTGCCCATGAAACTACGTGGCCTGTATGCCATCACCGACAGCGAATTGCTGGCCGGCAAGTTTCTGTCTTACGTGGAGGCGGCGCTGGAAGGCGGCGTCACTCTGCTGCAATACCGCGACAAGAGCAGTGACGAAGCCCGCCGCTTGCGTGAGGCCGAAGCGCTGCGCGATCTGTGCGAGCGCTACAAGACGCAGTTGATCATCAACGATGACGCCGAACTGGCTGCACGCCTCAACGTCGGCGTGCACCTTGGCCAGTCCGACGGCCCGCTGTCGCCGACCCGCGCCCTGCTCGGCTCAAAAGCGATCATCGGTTCGACCTGCCACGCACAAATCGCCCTGGCCGAACAAGCGGCCAAGGAAGGTGCGAGTTACGTCGCCTTCGGTCGCTTCTTCAACTCCAACACCAAACCCGGCGCGCCGACGTGCAGCCTTGATCTGCTCGACGAAGCCAAGCGCACGCTGCACCTGCCAATCTGCGCGATCGGCGGCATCACCCTCGACAACGCGGCGCCATTAGTCGCCCACGGCGTTGATCTGCTGGCCGTCGTGCATGGCCTGTTCGGCGCTGAAAGCACCGCCGAAGTGACGCGCCGCGCCCGCGCATTCAACGAATTGTTCAAATCCTGATTTTTGAGAGCCCGATCATGTCTCGTTCCGAAACCCTGTTTGCCAATGCCCAGAAACACATTCCCGGTGGCGTGAACTCGCCGGTTCGCGCATTCAAGAGCGTTGGCGGCACGCCGCTATTCTTCAAACACGCCGAAGGCGCCTACGTCACTGACGAAGACGACAAGCGTTATGTCGATTACGTGGGCTCGTGGGGTCCGATGATCCTCGGCCACAGCCACCCGGACGTGCTGGACGCGGTGCGCAATCAGCTGCAACACGGCTTGTCGTACGGCGCGCCGACTGCGATGGAAACCGAGATGGCCGACCTGGTCTGCTCGCTGGTGCCATCGATGGACATGGTACGCATGGTCAGCTCCGGCACCGAAGCGACCATGAGTGCAATCCGTCTGGCCCGTGGTTACACCGGCCGCGACAGCATCATCAAGTTCGAAGGCTGCTACCACGGCCACTCCGACAGCCTGCTGGTCAAGGCCGGTTCCGGCGCACTGACTCAAGGCGTGCCGAGTTCGGCAGGCGTACCGGCGGCATTCGCCAAACACACCCTGACCCTGCCGTTCAACGACATCGATGCCGTTGAGAAAATGCTCGGTGAAGTCGGCCAGGACGTGGCATGCATCATCGTCGAGCCAGTGGCCGGCAACATGAACTGCGTGCCACCGGCGCCAGGTTTCCTCGAAGGCCTGCGCTCGCTGTGCGACAAGCACGGCGTGGTGCTGATTTTCGACGAAGTGATGACCGGTTTTCGCGTTGCCCTCGGCGGTGCCCAGGCGCACTACGGCGTCAACCCTGACCTGACCACGTTTGGCAAGATCATCGGTGGCGGCATGCCGGTCGGCTGCTTCGGCGGCAAACGCGAAATCATGGAGCGCATCGCGCCACTGGGCCCGGTGTATCAGGCCGGCACGCTGTCGGGTAACCCGCTGGCCATGGCTGCCGGTTTGACCACCCTGCGCCTGATCAGCCGCCCGGGTTTCCACGCCGAGCTGACCGACTACACCACGCGCCTGCTCGACGGCCTGCAACAACGTGCTGATGCCGCAGGCATTCCGTTCGTGACCACGCAGGCGGGCGGCATGTTCGGTTTGTACTTCAGCGGCGCTGACGACATCGTCACTTTTGAAGACGTGATGGCCAGCGACGCAGCCCTGTTCGGGCGTTTCTTCCACCTGATGCTGGAAGGCGGCGTGTACCTGGCACCGAGCGCTTTCGAAGCCGGTTTCACCTCGATCGCTCATGGCGAGGCTGAGTTGAAAATCACCCTGGACGCTGCCGAGCGCGCCTTCGCGGCACTGAAGTAATTGCCGTACCGCTGACGTTGGCTATCGCCAGCGTCAGCTTTTACCTACGTCCACGCCGTTTTTCCCACGCCTCTGCCAGGAAACCGCCAGAAAGTGGGCGATATATTCCCCGCGCAGCAGAAAAACGAGTAAAGACTTTGTAAGGTTGGCCCTGCTTATTTCATAATGCGCGCTTATTGGATCCCTCGATGGGTCCGCGTGCCCTTCAGAGGTAAGTCGATTCCCATGAACCGCACCGGCCGCACCCTTGCCTTGGGCTGCCTGTTGCTCCTTCAGCCCCTGCTCGCGCATGCACAAGCAGGCGGCAACTCGTTGTTGATCCCGGCGATGGGTCGTTGCACCCTCAATACTCAGCCGCAAGACGTCACGCAGGCACTGGCCGCCTGCCAGAAAGCGGCGGACGAAGGGGATGCGCAAGCGCAATACGAGTTGGGTGAGTTCTACTACGACGGCAAGAACGCGCCGCGCGACCTCAATCAAGCCCTGAGCTATTTCGAAAAGGCCTCGCTGCAAGGCCACGCTCAGGCGCAATTCAAGCTCGGCACCATGTTCTTCCACGGCGAAGGCGTGCAGGCCAACAATATTCAGGCGTACATCGTGCTGAAGATGGCCGCGGTCAACGGCGCCGAAGATGCGCTGGATACGGCCGACGAAGTCTCCGAGAAAATGTCCCGCGAAGATCTCGAAACCGCTACTCAGGTGCTCGGGCAAATTTTCCGTAAATACCTGATGGAATTGCAGAGCGCCGATGGGCGTACGCCGTTCTCGCCATTGCCTTAAGGGCCTTTGTGGCGAGGGAGCTTGCTCCCGCTGGGGTGCGAAGCAGCCCTAAACCATGCAATCACCTTTTCCTGATAGACCGCAGAGCCTGGCTTTGCGACTGCTGCGCAGCCGAGCGGGAGCAAGCTCCCTCGCCACAGATTGATTCCAATCCAGAATCTGCTGTTACTTCTCAGGCATCGGCATCGGGAACGGCATGACGTTGCCGACCGCGCCGCGGGCTTCGCTGATTTTCGGGGTGCCCAGACGTTCCACTTCGTCGATGCGCACAATCGAATGCATCGGCACAAAGCTGCGCACCACGCCTTCGAACTGCGCCTTGAGCTTTTCTTCGCTCGGATCGACGACCACTTGCGTGCGCTCGCCAAAGACGAACTCTTCCACTTCCAGAAAACCCCACAGATCACTTTGATAGATCTGCTTGGCGTACATTTCGAACACCTGGCCCTGGTTGAGGAAAATCACCTTATAGATTGGAGCTTCGCGTTTGGTCATGGCGGGGGGATAACGTCGGGGATAAAAATGAGGGCGCAAACTATAGCATAGCCACCGGACGCACAGCGGTAGGAACCTGAGGGCTTGTTCCCTATAATGCGCGGTTCTTTGAATCACGTGACGACACTAATCCATGGCCAAGAAGCTTTACATCGAAACCCACGGTTGCCAGATGAACGAGTACGACAGCTCGCGCATGGTCGATCTGCTGGGTGAACATCAGGCCCTGGAAGTCACCGCGCGTGCGGAAGACGCCGACGTGATTCTGCTCAACACCTGCTCGATCCGCGAGCGCGCACAGGATCGCGTGTACTCACAGCTCGGCCGCTGGCGCGAACTGAAACTGGCCAACCCGGAGATGGTAATCGCGGTCGGCGGTTGCGTGGCCAGCCAGGAAGGCGCGGCGATCCGTGATCGCGCCCCGTACGTCGACGTGGTGTTCGGCCCGCAGACCCTGCACCGCTTGCCGGAAATGATCGACGCCGCGCGCAGCACCAAGCTGCCGCAGGTCGACGTGTCATTCCCTGAAATCGAAAAATTCGACCACTTGCCCGAACCGCGCATCGACGGCCCGAGCGCCTATGTGTCGGTGATGGAAGGCTGCAGCAAGTACTGCACGTTCTGCGTGGTCCCTTATACCCGTGGCGAAGAAGTCAGCCGGCCGTTCGACGACGTGATCGCCGAAATTATTCACCTCGCCGAAAACGGTGTGCGTGAAGTGACCCTGCTGGGGCAGAACGTCAACGGCTATCGCGGCACCACCCACGACGGTCGCCTGGCGGATCTCGCCGAACTGATCCGCGTGGTTGCCGCCGTCGATGGCATCGACCGCATCCGCTACACCACCTCGCACCCGCTGGAGTTCTCCGACAGCCTGATCCAGGCCCACGCCGACGTGCCGGAACTGGTCAAGCACCTGCACTTGCCGGTGCAATCGGGTTCGGACCGGATTCTGGCGGCGATGAAACGCAACCACACGGCACTTGAGTACAAATCCAAGCTACGCAAACTGCGCGCGGCGGTGCCGGGCATCTGCATCAGTTCGGACTTCATCGTCGGCTTCCCCGGCGAGACCGAGAAAGATTTCGAACAGACCATGAAGCTGATTGCCGACGTCGGTTTCGACTTTTCCTACTCGTTCGTTTACAGCCAGCGCCCGGGCACCCCGGCTGCCGATCTGGCGGACGACACGCCGGAAGAGCTGAAGAAAGAACGTCTGAACGCGCTGCAGCATCGCTTGAATCAGCAAGGTTTCGAGATCAGCCGACAAATGGTCGGTTCGATCCAGCGCATTCTGGTGACAGATTACTCGAAGAAAGACCCGGGCGAGTTACAAGGGCGCACCGAGAATAATCGAATCGTCAACTTCCGCTGCGACAATCCAACCCTGATCGGTCAGTTCGCCGACGTGCACATCGACGCGGCACAACCGCACTCGCTGCGCGGCTCGCTGATCCAGTAACACAGGAACATGCGGGGATAGATCGCTTTTGTGGCGAGGGAGCTTGCTCCCGCTCGGTTGCGCAGCAGCCGCAAACCAGACGCCGCAATCATCCTGAAAGATTGAGGCTGGAGGATTTGGGAGTGCTTCGCACTCCAGCGGGAGCAAGCTCCCTCGCCACAGTTATCTGGTGAGACTGTTTTAAGAGCTTTCGCACCCAAGCCTCTGGCGTTATCCTTGATTTCATCTTAATTGCCCCAGGGCGGCTAAATACGACCTTGAACGCACCCATAGAACCACATCGTTTTATCCTCGAGCCCTTTGAGGCTCGCCGCTTCGCCAATCTGTGCGGGCAGTTCGACGAGCATCTGCGCTTGATCGAACAGCGCCTGACCATCGAGATCCGCAACCGCGGAAACCAGTTCGAGCTGATCGGCGACCCCAAGCACACCACGTCTGCGGAAAACCTGCTGCGCCGCCTGTACCGGGAAACCAAGGGTACCGAGCTGTCGCCAGACATGGTGCACCTGTTCCTCCAGGAATCGGCCGTCGTCGAACTGGACAACCATGCCCCCGCCGAAGCTTCCGTCGCCCTGCGTACCAAGAAAGGCATGATTCGCCCTCGCGGCTTGAATCAGCTGCGCTACGTGAAGGAAATCCTCGGCAACGACATCAACTTCGGCATTGGCCCGGCCGGTACCGGCAAGACCTATCTGGCCGTGGCTTGCGCCGTCGATGCCCTAGAGCGCGAGCAGATCCGCCGTATCCTGCTGGTGCGTCCGGCGGTTGAAGCGGGTGAAAAACTCGGTTTCCTGCCCGGTGACCTGTCGCAGAAAATCGACCCGTACCTGCGCCCGCTCTACGACGCACTTTACGAAATGCTCGGCTTCGAATACGTCGCCAAGCTGATCGAACGTCAGGTGATCGAAGTCGCACCGCTGGCCTACATGCGCGGCCGTACGCTGAACAACAGCTTCATCATTCTCGACGAAAGCCAGAACACCACCGTCGAGCAAATGAAGATGTTCCTGACCCGGATCGGCTTCGGCTCAACAGCGGTCATCACCGGTGACATCACCCAGGTCGACCTGCCGAAAGGCACCAAGTCCGGTCTGCACCATGTGATCGAAGTGCTCAAGGACGTACCGGGCATCAGCTTCACGCATTTCATGCCCAAAGACGTTGTGCGCCACCCGTTGGTGCAGCGAATTGTCGAAGCTTACGAGCGCTTCGAAAACCGTGACGACGCGCCCAAGGACACTTCGCGAAATGCTTGAGCTAGACCTGCAAATCGCCACTGAAGCGAGCGCCCCGAGTGAAGCCGAGTTCCGCCAATGGTGCGAACTGGCGCTGCGCCAACGCACCGCCGACTCGGAAATGACCATTCGCCTGGTCGACGAGGAAGAAGGTCGCGAGCTCAATCACACCTGGCGTCACAAGGATTACGCGACCAACGTCCTGTCGTTCCCCGCCGAAGTACCCGACGAGTTTCTCGACATCCCGCTGCTGGGCGATCTGGTGATCTGCGTGGCCGTGGTCGAGCGCGAAGCCGCTGAACAAGGCAAGGAACTAAAGGCGCACTGGGCACATCTGGTCATTCACGGCTGCTTGCATCTGCTGGGTTACGACCATATAGATGACGAAGAAGCCGAAGAAATGGAAGCACTGGAACGCGAGTTGCTTGCTGAACTCGGGTATCCCGATCCGTACGCGGACGACGAAACCGAAACATCCCCTATCGTTACAACAAAGGATTCAGAGTAATCGCTATGAGCGAAGATCGATCGAGCAACGGGCAGAAGTCCTGGCTGGGTAAACTGACCCAGGCTTTTGCCCACGAGCCGAAGAACCGTCAGGAGCTGCTTGAGCTGCTGCGCGATGCACATCAAAACAAGCTGCTGGACAGCGAAGCGCTGGCCATCGTCGAAGGCGCCATTCAGGTGGCTGATCTGCAAGTACGCGACATCATGGTGCCGCGTTCGCAGATGATCAGCATCAAGGCGACCCAGACACCCCGTGAATTCCTCCCCGCCGTGGTCGACTCGGCCCACTCGCGCTACCCGGTCATCGGCGAAAGCCACGATGACGTGATGGGCGTGCTGCTGGCCAAGGATCTGCTGCCGCTGATCCTTAAAGAGAATGGCGACAGCTTCAACATCAAGGATCTGCTGCGCCCGGCCACTTTCGTGCCGGAGTCCAAGCGTCTGAACGTGTTGTTGCGTGAGTTCCGCGCCAACCACAATCACATGGCCATCGTCATCGACGAATACGGTGGTGTGGCGGGTCTGGTGACCATCGAAGACGTGCTGGAACAGATCGTCGGCGACATCGAAGACGAGCACGACGTCGAAGAAGACAGCTACATCAAGCCGCTGCCAAGCGGTGACTTCCTGATCAAGGCCCTGACGCCGATCGAGAACTTCAACGAGTTTTTCGACAGCGAATTCTCCGACGACGAGTTCGATACCGTCGGCGGCCTGGTGATGAGCGCGTTCGGGCACTTGCCAAAACGCAATGAAATCACTGAAATCGGCGCCTATCGTTTCCGCATCCTGAATGCCGACAGCCGTCGGATTCATTTGCTGCGACTGACCCCAATCGCCCGGTAAAAAATCTAAGGACTGAAATGCGCTGGACAACCCGCCCCGGCTGGCCCGGTAACCTGCTGGCCGTGGCGGCCGGTGCAATCACCACTTTCGCGCTGGCACCGTTCGATATCTGGCCGCTGGCTTTGCTGGCGGTCGGCTTGTTCTATGCCGGTTTGCGCGAGCTGAGTCCACGTCAGGCACTCGGCCGTGGCTGGTGCTTCGGTTTCGGTCTGTTCGGCGCCGGGACCAGCTGGATCTACTACAGCATCCACCACTTCGGCGGCGCTTCGGTTCTGCTGGCCGGGTTCCTGATGCTGCTGTTCACGGCGGCGATTGCCTGGTTCTTCGCCCTGCCCGCCTGGCTCTGGGCGCGCTGGCTGCGTCGCAACGAGGCGCCACTGGCCGACGCTCTGGCGTTTGCTGCGTTGTGGGTGGGCCAGGAAGCGTTTCGCGGCTGGTTCCTCACCGGATTCCCGTGGCTGTATTCCGGCTATAGTCAACTCGACGGCCCACTGGCCGGTCTCGCGCCAGTCGGCGGCATGTGGTTGGTGTCATTTGTTCTGGCACTGACCGCGGCACTGATCTACAACGCGCCGCGTCTGCTGCAAACCGGCCGCAAAGTTTTTGTTGCAGTGGGTCTATTGTTGCTGGTCGGGCCATGGGTGGCGGGCATTGCACTCAAGGGCCACGCCTGGACCAGCCCGTCCGGCGCGCCGCTGACCGTTGCCGCGATCCAGGGCAATGTCGAACAAAGCATGAAGTGGGACCCGGCGCAGCTCAACGCGCAACTGGCGCTTTATCGCGACCTGAGTTTCCGTTCGAAACCGGTGGACCTGCTGATCTGGCCGGAAACCGCCGTGCCGGTGCTCAAGGAGTCCGCCGAGGGCTACCTGAGCATGATGGGCAACTTCGCCGCCGAGCGTAAATCGGCGCTGATCACTGGCGTGCCAATCCGCGAAACGGTGCGCCACGAAAAACGCTTTTTCAACGGTATCACTGTCGTGGGCGAAGGCGACGGTACTTACCTGAAGCAAAAACTGGTGCCGTTCGGCGAATACGTGCCATTGCAGGACGTGTTGCGTGGGCTGATCGCGTTCTTCGACCTGCCGATGTCCGACTTTGCCCGTGGCCCGGCCGATCAGGCGCTGTTGCAAGCCAAGGGTTATCAGATTGCGCCGTTTATCTGCTACGAAGTGGTGTACCCCGAGTTCGCCGCCAGCCTGTCGGCGCGTAGCGATCTGTTGCTGACGATCAGCAACGACACCTGGTTCGGCACCTCGATCGGCCCGCTGCAACATTTGCAGATGGCACAGATGCGTGCACTGGAGGCCGGACGCTGGATGATCCGCGCCACCAACAACGGTGTGACCGGACTGATCAGCCCGTTCGGGCAGATCACCGAGCAGATTCCACAGTTCGAACAAGGCATTCTGTACGGCGAAGTGGTGCCGATGCATAACCTGACGCCGTATCTGCAATGGCGTTCGTGGCCGCTGATCATTGTGTGCTTACTGCTGTTTGGCTGGGCACTGATGGCCAGCCGGATGTCCAAGACCCTTTAAAAGCTTCGCGAGCAGGTCGAATCGTCGCACCGTCGCTCCCACATTTGGAATGGACTTCAATGTGGGAGCGAGCCTGCTCGCGAAGAGGGCATCAAAAAGCACCAAATCAATCCGGTGTGGCGTCACCTCGATAGAACAACGAGTACCCCACCTGCCCCACCGCTTCATTCAGCAACTGCCCGCTCTGCCAGATCGACTTGAACTCCGGCAGCCAGCCACCAAATGGCCGCGCATTGTCAGTGCCGAGAAAACCTACCGGCGCCGGCACCACTTCGAATCCGGCCTGCTCGAAACACCACACTGCGCGCGGCATGTGCCACGCCTGCGTCACCACGACCACACGCTTGACCCCTTGCGGCAACAGCATGTCGGCGCTGAACTTCGCGTTTTCCCACGTGGTGCGGCTTTCGCCTTCCTGCCAACGCACGCTCACGCCGAAATCATCCAGCAACGAATCCGCCATCAACTTCGCTTCGGTCGGCGGCGTACCGTAATGCAGGCCGCCACTGGTCAGAATCGGCAATCCCGAGGCCTTGGCCAACCGCGCCGCATAGCGCTGACGCTCAAGTCCCACACCGGTCGGCTGATCCTCACCCCAGGCCAGATCACCACGCTCGCGCCCGGAACCCAGCACCACAATGGCATCGGCCCGTTGCGCCAGCATCGCCCACTCTTCACGGGCCAGCGGCGGCTCGCGCTCCAGCGCCTTGGCGCCCCACTGCACAACCACCGGCAAGCTCATCAGCCAGAACCCGCCAAAACCAAGGGCAAAACACAGTCCAGCCAGGCGCGGCCGTGAGCGGCGCAGCCACCAGGCCAGCAGCAACAGCAGTAAAAGAATGCCGGGCGGCAATAAAAGTTGTTTGATGAAATAACGAAAAGGCATCGGGCATCTCCAAAGATGCCCGAAGCCTAAGTGGGTTAATACAACGCGACAACCGATAGGGTGGGATCCTGTTGAAAAAGATCCGTTTCTTGACCTGCCATGCGCTTACTTGGCCTGCAAAGCCCGCACCTTGACGGTGTCTTTGCGGGGCGCCTTGTCCTTGAGCCAGATGACCTTGGCCGAATGTGCTGCATCGAGTTGCTTCACTGCTTGCGACAAGCATCCGTGCGTTTCACGTTCACTGCGATCCAGATAGGCCTTGACCAGTTTGAACTCGGCGGGGCTCAAGCCACGCAATTCCAGTTCCAGGGGGCGCTCATCGCGCAGCCGGTCAGCGGTTTTTGCGGCATCCAGGGCCATGCCCAGACGGTTCATCAACCGCTCGTACAACTCAGGTTTCGTGACGTTTCTTTGCTGTTGCTCCACCATCCCTCACCTCATTGAAGATAAGACTCACTCCCCAGTTAGAGCTTAGCTTCGCTGCACAAACCGGCTGCACGCCGCGACCAACGGCCCTCGCCACGGATTGACCGGGCCAAACAGCTGTAATCAGGGTTTCCCTAGGCCAAGCGCGGTCATGTATGCTACGGCGCTTCCTGTAATTCCACTTCCAGCTCGTCCGGGCCATCCCGAAACCTGCGTTGAAGAGGATTAGGCCACCCCTATCCAGTACAAAAGTAGCCATGCACGAACAATATCAGCCCCGTGAAATCGAAGCCGCCGCCCAGTCGTTCTGGGACGAGCAAAAGTCCTTTGAAGTCAGTGAACAGCCAGGAAAGGAGACTTTCTACTTCCTGTCGATGTTCCATTACCCAAGCGGCAATCTACAAATGGGGCAC
>NZ_JBIUWQ010000020.1:0-1306 GCF_044743525.1 Pseudomonas sp. NPDC087598
GATGAGCAATGTGTCTATTAAAAAGTGTCCACCATGTGTCCGAACACCTGTCCACCATGTGTCCGGTACATACAGGGAGAGGGTTAGGGTGAGGGGCTCTTTTCGCAGCCAAACAAAAACCCGCTCAAAGCGGGTTTTGTTTTGAAGCCAAACACAGCGATCAGTCAGCCAGACGCCAGGTAGTCCCACCCTTGCCGTCTTCCAACACAACGCCCATCGCCGTCAGCTGATCACGGATACGATCGGACTCAGCCCAATCCTTACCCGCACGTGCTGCCAGACGCGCAGCAATCAGCGCATCGACTTCAGCCGCATCGACACGCCCTTCGGCGCCCGCCTGCAGGAAGTCATCGGCTTCGAGCTGCAACACGCCCAGCACGCTCGCCAGTTCTTTCAGACGCGCCGCCAGACCGGCCGCCGCATCGAGATCGCTCTCACGCAGGCGGTTGATCTCACGGACCATCTCGAACAGCACCGCGCAGGCTTCCGGTGTGCCGAAGTCGTCGTTCATCACTGTGGTGAAACGCTCGACGAACGCTTCGCCGCCAGCCGGCGCAACGCTCGGCAGGCCTTTCAACGCGTGGTAGAAACGCTCGAGTGCGCCTTTGGCGTCCTTGAGGTTGTCTTCCGAGTAGTTGATCGCGCTGCGGTAGTGGCTCGATACCAGCAGGTAACGCACGACTTCCGGGTGGTACTTGTCGAGCACGTCGCGAATGGTGAAGAAGTTGTTCAAGGACTTGGACATCTTCTCGCCATTGATGCGAATCATGCCGCAATGCATCCACGCGTTGGCGTAGGTCTTGCCGGTGGCCGCTTCGCTCTGGGCGATTTCGTTTTCATGGTGCGGGAACTCGAGGTCGCTGCCGCCGCCATGAATATCGAAAGTTTCGCCGAGGCAGCAGGTCGACATCACCGAGCACTCGATGTGCCAGCCCGGACGCCCGGCGCCCCACGGCGATTCCCAGCTTGGCTCGCCCGGTTTGACGCCTTTCCACAGGACGAAGTCGAGCGGATCTTCCTTGGCTTCGTCGACCTCGATCCGCGCACCGATGCGCAGGTCTTCGATCTTCTTGCGCGACAGCTTGCCGTAGCCCATGAACTTGCCGACGCGGTAGTACACGTCGCCATTGCCCGAGGCGTAGGCGTAGCCCTTGTCGATCAGGGTCTGGATCATCGCGTGCATGCCCGGAATGTGATCCGTGGCACGCGGCTCCATGTCCGGCTTCTTGATGTTCAGGCGCGCTTCGTCTTCGTGCATCGCGGCGTTCATGGGCTCTGTCATCGTTTCGATCGTGTAAGCTTTCTG
>NZ_JBIUWQ010000020.1:1316-3038 GCF_044743525.1 Pseudomonas sp. NPDC087598
TCACCAAGTCGAACGCGACCATGCTGCGGCCATGGCCGAGGTGGCAGTAGTCGTACACGGTCATCCCGCAGACGTACATGCGCACCTTGTTGCCATCCAGCGGCTTGAAGACTTCTTTGCTCTTGGTGAGCGTGTTGTAGATCGTTAGCACTTTAATTCCCTTGACGCTGAATCACTGGCCCCACGAATCACGCAGGGTCACGGTACGGTTGAATACCGGCTGACCTGGTTTCGAATCCTTGATGTCGGCGACGAAGTAGCCTTCGCGCTCGAACTGGAAACGGTCTTCCGGCTGTGCATTGCCAAGCGATGGCTCAGCACGACAACCGGTCAGCACTTGCAGTGAGTCAGGGTTGATGTTGTCGAGGAAACTCGCGCTGTCTTCAGCCTTCTCAGGGTTGGCCGAACGGAACAGACGATCGTACAGACGCACTTCGCACTCGACGCTGGCGGCAGCCGGCACCCAGTGGATCACGCCTTTGACCTTGCGGCCTTCCGGGTTCTTGCCGAGGGTTTCCGGGTCGTACGAGCAACGCAGTTCGACGATGTTGCCGTCGGCGTCCTTGATCGCTTCGTCGGCACGGATCACGTAGCTGCCGCGCAGACGCACTTCGCCGTTCGGCTCCAGACGCTTGTAGCCTTTTGGCGGCTCTTCCATGAAGTCATCGCGGTCGATGTAGATTTCACGGGCGAACGGCAGCTTGCGCACGCCGAGTTCTTCTTTCTGCGGATGACGCGGCAGTTCGAGGTTCTCGACCTGGTCTTCCGGGTAGTTGGTGATCACGACTTTCAACGGACGCAACACGCACATGGCGCGTGGGGCGTTCGCGTCCAGGTCCTGACGGATGCTGAATTCGAGCATGCCAAAGTCAACCACGCCGTCGGAACGGTTGGTGCCGATCATGTCGCAGAAGTTGCGGATCGACGCTGGCGTGTAGCCACGACGACGGAAACCCGACAGCGTGGACATGCGCGGATCGTCCCAGCCATGCACATGCTTCTCGTCCACCAGTTGCTTGAGCTTGCGCTTGCTGGTGATGGTGTAGTTGAGGTTCAGACGGCTGAACTCGTACTGACGCGGGTGCGCCGGCACTGGCAGGGCGTCGAGGAACCACTCGTACAGCGGACGATGGCTTTCGAACTCGAGGGTGCAGATCGAGTGAGTGATGCCTTCGATGGCGTCCGACTGACCGTGGGTGAAGTCGTAGTTCGGGTAGATGCACCACTTGTCGCCCGTCTGGTGGTGATGCGCGTGGCGAATGCGGTACATGATCGGGTCGCGCAGGTTCATGTTCGGCGAGGCCATGTCGATCTTCGCGCGCAGCACGCGGGCGCCGTCCGGGAACTCACCGGCGCGCATGCGGGCGAACCAGTCGAGGTTCTCTTCCACCGAACGGTCGCGGAACGGGCTGTTCTTGCCCGGCTCGGTGAGGCTGCCACGGTATTCCTTGGCCTGTTCAGGCGTCAGGTCGTCGACGTAGGCCTTGCCGGCCTTGATCAGCTCGACGGCCCAGTCGTGCAACTGGTCGAAATACTGCGAGGCGTAGCGCACTTCGCCGGACCATTCGAAGCCCAGCCATTTGACGTCGCTTTCGATCGCGTCGATGTATTCCTGATCTTCCTTGGCCGGGTTGGTGTCGTCGAAACGCAGGTGCGTGAATGAGCGGAAGTCCTGTGGCAGGAAGTAGTTAAAGCATATGTAATTGGGGTTGCCGTTTTTTT
>NZ_JBIUWQ010000020.1:3048-98442 GCF_044743525.1 Pseudomonas sp. NPDC087598
CGCAGGGGCGTGACGCCGCCGAACTCCTGGGCCAGGCCGAAGTTCACGCAGATCGACTTGGCGTGGCCGATGTGCAGGTAGCCGTTGGGCTCAGGCGGGAAACGGGTGACGATCTGGGTGTGCTTGCCCGAGTCCAGGTCTGCCTGGATGATCGGCCGCAGGAAATTGACCGGCACGGCAGGGCCGGACTTGGCATTCGAGGTAGGGTCGACAGTGGGCTTGCTCATAGGATCCTTGACTTACATGTGCGCGGCCGCAAAGGGGGCCAGACAAAACAAAGCCGCTATCATAGCCGATGCTGTCAAGGGGCTGACAGAGCAGGCCCTATAAAGGAGTGCATTTAATCGCAGGGTTTTCGAAAAACAGCCTCGAAATTCGCGCCTGTCACGCTAAACTGCGCACCTTGGCCGATGCAGGCTGAACCGGTTTCGGGACTGAATGTCCGAAAACCACGAATTCCTTATAAAGAGTAATGACCATGACTCAAGTCAAACTGACCACCAACCATGGCGACATCGTCATCGAACTGAACGCTGAAAAGGCGCCGATCACCGTCGCCAACTTCATCGAGTACGTTAAAGCCGGTCACTACGAAAACACCGTTTTCCACCGTGTCATCGGTAACTTCATGATCCAGGGCGGTGGTTTCGAGCCAGGCATGAAAGAAAAGAAAGACAAGCGCCCAAGCATCCAGAACGAAGCTGACAACGGTCTTTCCAACGAGAAGTACACCGTTGCCATGGCCCGCACCATGGAGCCGCATTCGGCTTCCGCACAGTTCTTCATCAACGTTGCCGACAACACCTTCCTCAACCACAGCGGCAAGAACGTTCAGGGCTGGGGCTACGCGGTATTCGGTAAAGTGACCGCCGGCACTGACGTTGTCGACAAGATCAAAGGTGTTTCGACCACTTCCAAGGCCGGCCACCAGGACGTACCAGCAGACGACGTGATCATCGAGAAAGCCGAGATCATCGAAGCGTGATATTGCTGATTTCAGACTTGCATCTGGAAGAGGAGCGCCCGGACATTACCCGGGCGTTTCTGGATTTGCTCGCCGGACGCGCCCGCTCGGCGAGTGCGTTGTACATTCTGGGCGACTTTTTCGAGGCGTGGATTGGCGACGATGCCATGACGCCCTTTCAGCATTCCATCTGCCAGGCCCTGCGCGAATTGAGCGACAGCGGCACGGCCATCTTTCTGATGCACGGCAATCGCGACTTCATGCTCGGCAAGGCCTTCTGCAAACAGGCCGGCTGCACGCTGTTGAAGGACCCGAGCGTCGTGCAGTTCTACGGCGAACTGGTGCTGTTGATGCACGGCGACAGCCTCTGCACCCGCGACGTCGGTTATATGAAGCTGCGTCGTTACCTGCGCAACCCGATCACGCTGTTTATCCTGCGCAACCTGCCGCTGAGCAGCCGCCATAAACTGGCGCGCAAACTGCGCAGCGAAAGCCGCGCGCAGGTACGGATGAAGGCCAATGACATTGTTGATGTCACGCCTGAGGAAATCCCGCGGATCATGCAGGAATACGGCGTGAAAACCCTGATTCACGGGCACACCCATCGCCCGGCAATCCACAAGTTGCAGCTCGGTGAGCAGGCGGCGAAACGGATTGTGTTGGGGGATTGGGATCGTCAGGGTTGGGCGTTGCAGGTGGATGAGAACGGGTATGCGTTGGCGCCGTTCGATTTTGCCCCGCCGCCAGCCCTGCCTGCCCCGGCAATCTAAAACTCAAGCACAAAACAAATGTGGGAGCGAGCCTGCTCGCGAAAGCGTTGTGTCAGGCGCTTCATTGCTGAATGACACACTGCATTCGCGAGCAGGCTCGCTCCCACATTTGATCGTGTTGCAGATCAGTGCCCGGAAGCGGCCGGGCCTGCCTTGGCGGCAAACGGCGGTTTCGCCAGCCACACAATCAGAATCAAACCCATAAAGCCCCAGCCCAACAACGTGAAGTAATCCACGGTGGAGAGCATGTACGCCTGGCTGGTCAAAATCTGATCCATCTGTGCATAAGCCGATTGGCTCGCACCGCCTAAATGATTCAAGGTCTCGCGGGTCGCCGGTTCGAAGGTGCTGATGCTTTCACTCATGTACGCATGATGTTGATCGGCCCGGCGAATCCAGATCCACGTGGTCAGCGATGCCGCAAAGCTACCGCCCAAGGTCCGCAGAAAAGTCGCCAGCCCCGCACCGTCGGCAATCTGGCTCGGCGGCAAGTCCGACATCAGGATGCTCAAGGTCGGCATGAAGAACAGCGCCACGCCAATGCCCATGAACAGCTGCACCAGAGCGATGTGCTGGAAGTCCACCTCGTTGGTAAACCCGGCGCGCATGAAACAGCTCAAGCCAATCGCCAGAAACGCCAGCCCGGCCAGCAAACGCAGGTCGAACTTGTTCGCGTACTTGCCGACAAACGGTGACAGCAGCACCGGCAGAATACCGATTGGCGCCACCGCCAGCCCCGCCCAGGTCGCGGTGTAGCCCATCTGGGTCTGCAACCACTGCGGCAGGATCAGGTTGATGCCGAAGAACCCGGCGTAACCCAATACCAGCACCAGTGTGCCGATGCGGAAGTTGCGATGGGCGAACAGGCGCAGATTCACCACCGGGTGCTGATCGGTCATTTCCCAGATGATGAACACCGCCAGCGCGATCACCGAAATCGCCGCGCCAATGATGATGAAGTTCGACTCGAACCAGTCGAGGTCATTGCCCTTGTCGAGGATCACCTGCAACGCGCCGACGCCAATGATCAGCGAGATCAGACCGACATAATCCATCGGCTGACGGCTGGTTTCCACCGGCCGTTTGGCCAGCTGCGAACGCACCACCATCACCGCGAAGATGCCGATCGGCACGTTGATGAAGAAAATCCACGGCCAGCTATAACTGTCGGTAATCCAGCCGCCGAGAATCGGCCCGGCAATCGGCGCGACCACCGTGACCATCGCCAGCAACGCCAGGGCCATGCCGCGCCTCGCGGGGGGATACACGGCAATCAACAGGGTTTGCGTCATCGGGTACAACGGACCGGCGACCAGACCTTGCAGGACACGGAAGCCGATCAGCTCGGGCATCGATGTTGAAATACCGCAAAGGAACGAGGCCAACACAAACAGCATGGTCGCCCAGAGAAACAGCTTCACCTCACCGAAACGGCGGCTGAGCCAACCGGTCAACGGCAGCGCAATCGCGTTACTCACGGCGAACGAGGTAATCACCCAGGTGCCCTGCTCCGAACTCACCCCAAGGTTGCCGGAAATGGTCGGCAACGCCACGTTGGCGATGGTGGTGTCGAGCACTTGCATGAACGTCGCCAGCGACAGACCGATGGTGCTGAGCAACAGGCTGGGCGGCGTGAAAGAGGCGTTATTGCTCATTGTGAATCCTATGAAACCTGATTGGCGCCGTGCCTGTTAAAGACACAGCTGCTCTTGTGGGAGTGAATCCTGTGGTGAGGGGATTTATCCCCGATGGGTCGCGAAGCGGCCCCACTTTTGATTCAAAAAGCCGGGCCTGCTACGCAGTCCATCGGGGATAAATCCCCTCACCACAAGGCTCACTCCCACAGAGGTTAGATTCAGCGTTGCGCGGTTTTGCTGACCGCAGCGCTGTTGTCGTGGATCAGTTGCGCAATCATCGCGTCGGCTTCGGCCAGTTGGCGGTCGTAGACGTTGGTGCTGAACGAGGCTTTTTGCGGTGGCTGCTGAGCCAGCACCGGGCCGCTCTGGTCGTGCAGGTTGACTTCAACGTTGGTCGACAGACCGACACGCAACGGGTGTTTGGCCAGTTCTTCGGCGTTGATGTGAATGCGCACCGGCACCCGCTGAACAATCTTGATCCAGTTACCGGTGGCGTTCTGCGCTGGCAGCAAGGCAAACGCGCTGCCGGTACCGGCGCCAAGGCTGTCGACGGTGCCGCTGTATTTCACGTCGCTGCCGTAGATGTCGGACTCGATGTCGACCGGTTGACCGATGCGCATATCACGCAGTTGGGTTTCCTTGAAGTTGGCATCGATCCACAGTTGATCCAGCGGGATCACCGCCATCAGTGCAGTGCCCGGCTGTACGCGCTGACCGAGTTGGACAGTGCGTTTGGCCACGTAACCGGTGACCGGTGCGATCAAGGTGCTGCGCGCATTGGTCAGATAAGCCTGACGCAGATCGGCGGCGGCCGACATCACGTCCGGGTGCGACGAGACCACGGTGTCATCAACCAGCGCGCTGGTGGTTTTCAGTTGCTGTTTGGCGTTGGCCAGGGCGTTCTGGGCCGAGGTCAGGTCGTCGCGGGCGTGGGACAGTTCTTCCTGGGAAATCGCCCCGCCCTGCGCCAGGTTTTTCCGGCGGTTGTAGTTGTCCTGGGCTTTCTGCACTTCCGCCTGTTGCGCGTTGACCTGGGCTTTCATGCCATCAACGTTGCTGTACAAGCCGCGCACCTGACGCACGGTGCGCGCCAGTTTCGCCTGGGCACTTTGCAGACCGACTTCGGCGTCATTCGGGTCGAAGTTGATCAGCACCTGGCCTTCGTGAACCAGATCACCATCGTCAGCACCAATGCTGACTACAGTGCCCGTCACCAGCGGGGTGATTTCGACGACGTTGCCGTTAACGTAGGCGTCGTCGGTGCTTTCGTTAAAGCGCCCGATGAACTCGTGATACGCCCAGACGCCAGCGCAGGAGAGGAGGACGACAACGGCCAGCACCAGCAGCATGACTTTGCGCTTGCGCGGGTTGCCGGTGTCGGGGGTGTTGCCTTGAGCTTGGGTGTTTTCGGCAGTGGCCATGACAAATACCTTGAATTAGTTGTGCGGCGTGGCTGGGGTGGCGTTGGCTGCGGTCAGGGTGTCACCCTGGAAGCCGCCGCCCAGCGCTTGCATCAGTTGAATCGACAGGTCGATCTGCTCGGCATTGAGGTTGGCCAACTGACGCTGGGCCTGCAGCAGCTGCTGCTCGATGCTGAGCACGTCCAGGTAGTTGCCGATGCCGGAACCGTAACGCTGGACGACGGTGTTGTAAGAATCCTGAGCAATCTCGGTGGCGTGTTGCTGTGCACCGATCTGCCGGCCGATGTCACGCAACTGATTGATCGTGTCGCTGACATCGCCGAGCGCTTTCACCAGACTTTTGTTGTACTGCGCCACCGCCAGATCGTAATCGGCGTCGCGCGCATCGAGGTTGGCGCGCAGGCGCCCGCCATCGAAGATCGGCACCGAAATGGTCGGGGCAATGTTGAAGAAGCGACTGGCCGAACCGAACATCGCGTCACCCAACAAAGATTCGGCACCGGCCGAGGCCGTGAGGTTCAAGTTGGGATAGAACTGGGTTTTCGCCGAGTCGATGTCTTTGCTCGCCGCTTCGACGCGCCAGCGTGCAGCGACCAGATCCGGGCGACGACCGAGCAGCTCCGCCGGCAATACCGACGGCACCGCAACGGCGCTGGCTTGCAGGACTTTCGGCCGGGCGATTTCGCTGCCGCGATCCGGGCCTTTGCCGAGCAGCACAGCGAGCGCGATTTTGGCGCTGTTGAGGCGTTTTTCCGCATCGATCAGGCTGGCTTCGGAGCTGGCCTCAAGGCTTTGCGTTTGCTGGAACTGGTACTGGCTGTCAATGCCGGAGCTCAGGCGACGCTGGCTCAGGTCGAGCATTTGTTTAGTACGCTTGAGGTCGTCGTTGGCCAGGTCATAAACGATGTGCGCCTGACCCAGATCGCTGTAAGCACGGGCGACATCAGCAGCCAGCGTCAACTGCGCGGCCTGACGGTCGACTTCAGCGGCGCGGGCCTGACCGAGTGCAGCTTCCCACGCATCGCGCTGGCCGCCCCACAGGTCGAAGTTGTAATTGAAGCCGGCGCTGACATTGCGCACGGTGGCGTAGGCATCGCCCTGCCCGCGCGGGTCCTGATCCTTGGCCAGACGCGAACGGCTGATGCCGGCGCTGGCGTCGAGGGTCGGATACCGTGCCGCATCGGCGGCATACGCGGCGGCGCTGGCCTGATGGGCGCGTGCTTCGGCGATCTGCATGTCCGGGCTGTCTTGCAAGGCTTCGCGGATCAAACCGTCGAGTTGCGGATCGCCAAGGCTGGTCCACCAGTCGCTTTTTGGCCAGGCGGCCGGCGACAGGGTCACGCCGTTGAGGGATTGGCCGACTTTCAGGCTTTTCGCATCGAGGTTCTGACCGTGGGTGTCGAGGCCGCTGTAGTTGGCGCAACCGGCGAGGATCATCGCCGACAGCACCAGGGTCAGGCTGCTGCGCAAGGTTTTACCGCTCATTGTGTTCACCTAGCCGCTGGATAGTGATCGGGTCACCGGCTCCCAGCAGAATTTTCTTGAGGATGTATTCCAGGGTTTTCAACTCGTCCGGGGTAACGGCGCCCGCCAGTTCATTCATCGCGTCGGCGCCGATGTGCGGCAGGCGATCGGCCAGTTGCTGGCCCTGCTCGGTAAGCTTGAGCTGCACCTGACGGCGATCGCCTTCGCTGCGTTGGCGAGCCAGAAAGCCTTTCTGCTCCAGACGATCGAGCATGCGCGTCATCGAACCGCTGTCCAGCGACAGGTGCCGGCACAGTTCGGCCGGGGTATCGACGCCGAACTGCGCCATGATGATCAACACCTTGAACTGCGCGGCGGTGATGCCGTGGGGTTCCATGTGGGTGTCGATGATCTTGTCTTTGAGCAGCGCAGCACGGCCAAGCAACAGGCCGAGATGGCAGTGTTTGAATTCGTCCGGGGTGAAATGCTTCATTTGCTCACCTAATAACTGCCTAGGCAGTGAATGTATGTCGAGATGTTACTGCCTAGGCAGCGAATGTCAACGTAATAGTTAGGTTGCTTGGTAATTAGTTGACCAGTGGACTGGGTTTTTGTGGCGTCCACGTGGACGCCATCGCTGGCAAGCCAGCTCCCACAGGGTTATCGGGTGTACATGAATTTTGTGTACGACACAGATCCTGTGGGAGCTGGCTTGCCAGCGATTGGGGCGACTCGGTGTAATGCCGGTCAGGACTTGTCGGAAGGATTCGCGGGCGGCGGTTGCACCGGATGCACCTCGCGCCCCCGCAAGGCAGTCGCCACATACCCGCAGGCACGTTTGCCCCCCGCGTACAGACCATGCCAGCCCGGTGGTGCCGGCTCGATAGCCGCGTGCAACGCCCGCGCATAATCAAGCACCAGCCCCGGTGTCCAGGCCATGGCCTCTGCGCGTTTACGCACTTGGGCCGCGACCCAGAATTCGGGGCTGATGATGACCCGGGCAAAATCGAGCATGCTCGACTGGCCGCGATTCATCGCCCCCTCGAGGGCCGCTTCGAGGCTGTGGGCGACGGCGCTGGAACAGTTGCGGCTGGTGAGGTTGTACGTGGTGTTCTGCCGATATTCCGCCCAGAACGCCGCCAGTCTCCCGGCATCGTAATGGGCAAAACTGACCTGAGCCGAAGACGGGCACCAGTCGGCAACCTCGCTCGCATAGTCCTGCAGAAACCGGCCCGGGACATTGTTGTTCGGCGTCGCCCGCAATAACCGCACGAAATCCCCCGCCGAACGATCAATGTCATCCTGCGGATAGTGGCTGATGTAGATGTCCGGACCACACGCCAGAGCCGCATGGCCGGCAGAGATCACGCCGTTGACGTCGACCGCCGCGATATAGCGGTTGAGCAGACGATTGCGCACCAAGGTGTCGTCGACGGTGCCGCTGGGGGTCCAGACGTGAATCACCAACGCGTCGCTGCGGGTCGGCGCACTCACTGCAGCAGTACTGGTCAGCGGCAACTGGTTTTTGAAACGCACGGCTTGCCGCAACAACGCGCAACCGGTGAGAAAGAGGCTCATGCCGATGCAAAAAGGCACCGTGCCCTTATACAGCGTCGGATACGGCTCAAGGATAAACACGCCAAAGCCGATTTCGAACAACCCCGCCAGCAGCGACACTTGCCAACCGACAAAGCGCACCACCAGCGCAGCCGCCAGCCTAAAGACCCCATCGATGATAAAAGCCCCGCCAAACAGCACCGCCAGAATCAGCCCAGCGGCATGTTGCCGGTCGACGATCAGCAGTCCCAGCAAGAGAAAAGCCAGTCCTCGCCCTCTGCGCAGGGCCGCAGCGGTCCCGGCTTGCGGTGCCGGCACCAGCAGCAGGATCAGCGCTTCGAGCAACAACAGATAGCCGAAAAGATGCAGCGGAAAATACAAAACACCGTCCAGCGCATCAATGAAGATGCCCACACCGGCCGCACCCCAGACAACGCCCGTCAGCGCCAGCGCGGACCAACGCTTGCGGACGAATTCGTGACCGAGCAAGACCATACTCAAGCGGACCATATGACCTCTCTGGTGAACCGGGGGCTGCACAACCTGCACGGTTTTCAGGCTTTGCTGAGTCTAATACATCGCCGCGTTTGCGCAGACGCGGGAGCGTGTTCTAAGAATCGCCTGATGTCCATCGGCAAACGGCGTGTTTAACGTATGCCGCTCTTTGGCCAATTACGTAAACCCCTTCATGAAGCGTTTCAAACTCCAGCGCCCGCTCCAGCTAACGAAATTGATTCACACGCTATGTCTGTCGTTACTTTTCGCGCCCAGCTACGCAGGCGCGGCTAATTGCTCGTTCTTCCCGGGTCATCATCAAACAACTCTCACTATGCAATTACCCACTACACTTTCGATTCCTCGTGATACACCTAACGGCACCGTAATATATGAAAGTCCTCCATTAACACTTGGACCTACGCCCAGCTCGTATAGATGTACTAACGAGTTTTCATATGGTGTTCAGAACAACGTCGGTGTGTCTAAATCGGGTGACCTTGTTTACGCAATCGGAAACACCGGGCTCGCATGGCAGTGGTCCTCCAGAGAAGGGATAGCCATACCCATTTATCCGGCTATTCGCCGAGCAGCGGGCGGGTACGGATGGGACACCACAAGACACGTGCTACGACTATTCAAAATAGCGGATGTAATCGATGTACAGAAAATCCCGGCAGGAACACTGGGGACTTTTCATGCAGATGGTGTATCACCACTAGCAATGGCGACCAATGGCACAACGATTGTGCCTCAATCCTGTGAAACGCCGGACATCAAAGTAGACATGGGGTCGCATGACATGAGTAGCTTTGCCCACAACGGAGCATATTCTGAGCTGGTCAAATTTGACATCAGCCTTAACAATTGTCCGCCGGGCATAAAAAAAGTAACTTATACACTCAAGCCTACCCCAACTTCTCCCTCGCAAAATTCCACGAGGGGTATCGTACAGCTGAGTGCAGATTCGACTGCTCAGGGTGTGGCTTTGCAAGTACTCAATAGCGATGGAAACCCCTTGGTTTTAAATCAAAGCTATGTATTCGCAGACTATCCCTCTGTGGGAGGCAACTTGAAGATCCCCCTGAGCGCTCGTTACTTTCGCGTCGCTGAAACAGGTGGCAATGGTGGGTTTGACAAGGGCATGCGCGCCGGAACAGCCAACGCAACGATTGCATTTGTCATGAGTTACCTTTGAATCCATTGATGCGTTGCTATAGCCAATTGTTTGCGCAGCTCTCTTTAAGAATCGTCTGATTTTCATCATGCCCGGCCGCTTCTACTGTGCCGGGATGCGATTGAAGAACTACCTCCATCAGATCAGCCCGATCCTGTCCTCGCCCGATGCGGCGCGGCGTCTGCTGCGCATTTTTGCCCTGGTGCTGCTGGTGGGCATTCTCGGCGGCGTCTACAGCTTTCTGCTGTTTACCTTCAACAATGAGATTTCCCAACGGCGCAGCTACATGAGCAGCGCCATCGCCGAAGCGCATACCTTTTTCACCACCCGCGAAGCACTGCTGGAAAGCCTGAGCCTGTCGGCTACGCACATGGCCAACATGGATTTGCCGGTCTCCGAGGAAGAGATCCGCCTGCTGCTCGGGCAAGCGCCGGGGCAGCAATGGAGCATCTGGCTGACCCGACGCATGCGCGATTACCTCAAGGCCCGGCAGCTCAACCTGGTCTACGTCAGCAGCGGCCCCCGGACCCAAGTGTTGCGCCTGTACAACGCAACCGCGGTGATCGGCCGTGTCCCCGAGACCATGCTCGAACAACTGCAGACCCTCAAGCACCACAACAGCGGCAACGTCAAAGAACTCTGGCTGACCCATGCCGCCGACGGCCACTCGCAGCTATACATCTTCATTCGTCTAGACGCGCGCGATATCAACTCCGGCTGGCTCGGCCTGGAAATGGACGACCGCGAAGTCTCCAGCGCCCTGAACGACCACAGTGCCGGCGAGTTCACCATGTTCAACTCCCAAGGCAAACCGCTGTTCAGCAACAGCCACAAACCACCGCCAGAACAGCACCTGCCGTTGCTGCGACAACAGGATTTCTTCGGCTTCGTCGGCGATGGCTGGCTGCCCGAGCAATTGGTGTTGCGCAAGCAGCTGAAATCCTCGGACTGGCAGCTGACTTACTCCATCGACTTGCTGGCGGTACTGCGCGCCCTGTGGCCACAAATGCTCGGCGCGCTGCTGTTCTGCGTGTTGAGTATCAGCCTGGTGTGCCTGTTGGTCCGACGTCTGGAGCATCGTTTCATTACCCCGGCAATCCAGCGCATTCAGGCATTGGTGGAAAGCGAACTGTTCAGCCGCGACGTGATTCAGACCGCGCCGGTGGCGCTGTGCGTGCTGCGCCGCAGTGACGGTCAAGTGGTGCTGGATAACACCCTCGCGCGGCAATGGCTGGGCCAGTGCAGCGAGCAACTGGGCGCCGGCTGGATCCGCGATGCGTTCGACCAACACTCGCCGTACCTGACCGATTACTTCGAGACTGCCGACGGTCGTCACCTGTACCTGAGCTGTGCGCCGACCCGCTATAAAGGTGAAGACGTCTTGCTCTGTGCGTTCAGTGACATCAGCGCTCGGCGACAGATCGAAGCAGCACTGGAACAGGCACGCCAATCGGCCGATGCCGCCAACGAAGCCAAGACTTTGTTTCTGGCGACCATGAGCCACGAAATACGCACCCCGCTCTACGGCGTGCTGGGCACCCTGGAGTTGCTCGCGCGCACGCAACTGGACACTCAGCAGAAAAGTTACCTGCGGGCGATCGAAGGATCATCGGCTACGTTGCTGCAGTTGATTTGCGACGTGCTCGATGTGTCGAAGATCGAGGCCGGGCAACTGGCGCTGGAGCTGAGCGAGTTTTCCGTCCCGGAACTGGTGCACGAAGTGGTGCAAGGCTATGCCGCCGCGGCGCAAAGCAAAGGCCTGCAACTCTATGCCTGCCTGGACCCGCAACTGCCTGAGCGCTTGATCGGCGATGTCAGTCGGGTGCGGCAGATCCTCAACAACCTGCTGAGTAACGCGGTCAAGTTCACCGATTCCGGGCGCGTGGTATTGCGGGTCAGACTGCTCGCTCGTGAAGGCGAACGCGTGAGCCTGCAATGGCAGGTTTCCGACACCGGCAAAGGCATCGCCCATGACGATCAGGCGTTTATTTTCGAGCCGTTCTACCAGACCGCCGGCAACACCAATGTCGCCGCCGGCACAGGCCTCGGTCTGCCCATTTGCCAACGTCTGACGCACTTGATGAACGGCACTCTGCGCATGGTCAGCGAGCCGGGCCTGGGCAGCAGTTTTTCCCTCAGCGTGCCGCTGGAGCAACGCTGCGGCAACGCACCCTCTACTGCTTTGCCGCCCTTGGCCGCGGACCTCGTCTATGTCGTTTCGCCCGTGCGCGAACTGGCCGACAGCATCAGCGGCTGGTTGCGCCGCTGGGGTGCCCGCGTGCATATCGGCGCACCGGATAGCATCGAGCCGGATTCGACGGCGCTGCTGCTGGAGCTGTATCCCGCAGCCTTCGGACAGCGCCCGAACCTGGCATGGCGTGGGCCGCGCGTACTGGCCAGCGGTGACGGCGCCCATGAGCCGCAGTTCAGCGGCGACGGCTGGCAGGTCAATCTGAATGATCTGCTGGCGATTCAACGCGCCGTTCGCCAAGCCCAGAGCGGCCAGATCGTTCAACGCCCGCAAGACACTGAATCCCATGCCCTGCGCCCGTTACGCCTGCACATCCTGGTGGCCGAAGACAACGTCATCAATCAACTGATCCTGCGCGATCAGCTCGAAGAACTGGGCTGCACCGTAGCGCTGGCCAGCGATGGCGAAGAGGCTTTGTCGCTGTGGCCCGACGCTGCGTTCGACATCGTCCTGACCGACGTCAACATGCCCCGCCTCAACGGCTACGAACTGGCCAAAGCCCTGCGGCGCCTCGGTTGCAGCATCCCGATCATCGGCGCGACCGCCAACGCCCTGCGCGGTGAGGATGCGCTGTGCCTGGCCGCTGGGATGAATCACTGCCTGGTCAAACCTTTTACGCTACGAGCCTTGTTCGCTGTCCTGGCTCCCTACGAACGAGTCGCTCATGAAGCCCTGTAGCATTCTGATTGTCGAAGATCACCCCTTCCAGCACCTGTACTTGCAGAACCTGTTCAGCGAGTTGGGTGACTTCGATCTGGCGTGCGCCAAGGACGGCGAAGAAGCACTGGACTGCCTGAAACAACGCGACTTCGATCTAGTGCTCACCGACCTGCTGATGCCGGGCATGGACGGCGTGCAATTCATTCAGGGCCTTGCCGCCCAACGCTCACGTCCGGCATTGGCGATCATGAGCGCCGTCTCACGACGCATGCTGATGGGCGCGAGCCTGGTGGCGAGCAACCTGCAAGTGAAAGTCATCGGGCTGATTTCCAAACCGGTGAATGCTGCCGCCCTGCGTTGCCTGATCGATCAATTGCAGGCGCTGCGCCAAAACGTCCCGGCGGCGACCCATCCCGGCATCGATCGCCAGAGTATCTGCAACGCCCTCGACAACGGTGAACTGCAAGCCTGGTTTCAACCGAAGAAGGCCTTGAACAATGGCCGGATCGTCGCCGCCGAAGCACTGGTACGCTGGAACCATCCTGAACATGGCACGATGCTGCCCGGGGTATTTTTGCCGGCGTTGATTGCGTTCGGTCTCGAAGAGCCATTGCTCTGGTGCGTGCTGAAACAAGCGATTGCCGCCCAAGCCATCTGGCGCGAACAGGGCTATGACATTCCGGTCTCGGTCAACCTGCCCACGCACCTGCTCAACAGCCACGACCTGCCCGACCGCATCCTCGCTTTCGTGCTTACCAACCAAGGCCTGCCCGCGCGGATCTGTTTCGAATTGATGGAGTGCTCGGTACCCGACGACATCAGCAACTTCTACGCCGGCGCGTGCCGCTTGCGGATCAAGGGTTTCGGTCTGTCGCAGGACGATTTCGGCAAGGGCTACAGCTCGTACATGAATCTGGTGTCGGCGCCGTTCACTGAATTGAAGATCGACCGCACGCTGGTGCAAGGCTGCAACGCCAACGAGGAATTGGCCCAGGCGCTGACCAGCATTGTCAGCCTCGGTCGCCAGTTGGGTCTTACGGTGGTGGCCGAAGGCGTAGAAACCGCACAAGAACTTGCTCTGTTGCGTAAAATCGACTGCACTCAGGTTCAAGGTTTCCTGATCTCCCACGCCGTTTCAGCCGATCAGTTCCAGCACTTGCTGACCCACGACGGGCCGGCGAACGCCTGGTGAGCGGCACGTGGCTATTGTTGAACGTCGCTCGCTACCGAGGTCACTGTGTCCCAAGGCTGCCCCATCACCGCTGGTCAGGCGCTGTAATGCCGCATACCAATGCATTTCTGGACAAACTGGCCAGCAGTTCGCTGCGGTTGAACAAAAGTCTGCTGCTGCTCGGCGCCCTTGTATTGCTGCTTTTGGGCATCAGCTATCTGGGGGTACAGCGCATGCTCGAAGAGCAGCGCGACACCCTGCAGTTTCACTTCGCCCGGCTGATGGAAAATATCCATGAGCAGGAAGTGTTCCTGCGCGATATCTCCCAGGCCAGTGCCAAGGGTCAATATTTTCCTTTGGTGGTGTTGCCCACTTATTCGCAAAAACTGCTGCCAGAAGAAGGCCCGAATGTCTATGAAGGTCGCGGCTTGCCGTTTTCACTGCCGTTCAGCGTAAAGATCGATCCGCAGAGAATCGCCGCCGACCAATACCCCAAGGTTTTCGCGCTGGGTAGTTATCTGGCCGCCTACTACAGCGCGTTCTGGGCGGCATCGCACTATCAGTCGCCGCAAGTGATCCTGCTCAATGGCCCCGACAACTTCGACGTGGCCGTGCCCTCCGCCGGGCGCTTGCGCGGTGCAGGCCCGATGCAGATCGGCGCGTTTGCCCAAGTCATGAGCCAGGTGAACCAGCATGCACGCGAGCAGTCATCAGTCGCTGATCATCAAGTGCATTGGGTGCCCTACCCGTCTACTCAGGACAACGAGTCAACGCCGACGCTGCTGGCCTACGTCAGGATCAATCTGCTCCAGCCTATGCAGGCCATCGAGGGCGCCGATTCCTGGGTGGTGCTCGGCACGTTGCTGAAACTGTCCCAGGTCAACAACATCGAGCGATTGATGGAGTGGTCGATCTACGATGACTTCACCTTGATCACCCCGGCCGGCGTGGTCTTGACCGGCGCACAGAGATCCGACCAGGAACTGGATGAGGGGATAAATTTCGACCGTGACGGCCTGGTGTTCAAACTGAGCAGCCCCGGCGCACAGCACTGGACCGCGATCTACGTCATCAGCCTGCGCAGTTTTCTCAGCTATGCGCTGTGGCCATTGCTGTGCCTCGTGGCGGTGGTGCTGGCGTTGCTTGGTTGCGGTCGGGCCATCAACCGCTGGTACACCGCACGCGTGATCATCCCCGCGCAAAGTGCGCACGCGAGCATCGCCGAAAGCGAGGCCTTCAGCCGTGCGGTGATCGACACCGCACCGACCGGCCTCTGTGTGATTCGCCGCAGCGATCACCACGTGCTCCTGGAAAACCAGCGCGCCCAGCAATGGCACGACAGCAGCCGTTTGATGAGCCTGCTCAAGTCACACAGCGAGTCCGGCCATGCCGATCTCGAGATCGACGGGCGTCATCTGCATCTGGCTTTCGTCTCGACGCGCTATCAAGGCCAGGATGCCTGGTTGTGTGCGTTGCATGACGTGACCCGGCATATCGAAGACGCCGCCGCCCTGGAAGAAGCCCGTCAGGCCGCCGACTCGGCCAACCAGGCCAAGAGCCGCTTCCTCGCCACCATGAGCCATGAAATTCGTACCCCGCTCTACGGCGTGCTGGGCACCCTCGAATTGCTCGGGCTGACACCGCTCGCCCCACGCCAGCAGGATTATCTGGACACCATCCAGCGTTCCTCCGCCAGCCTGTTCAAGCTGATCAGCGATGTGCTGGATGTGTCGAAGATCGAGGCCGGGCAAATGACCCTTGAGCTTCAGGACTTCTGCCCGCTGGAGCTGACTGAAGATGTCGTGCGTACTTACAGCGCATTTGCCCGCGCCAAAGGCCTGCAACTGTATGCCTGCATCGATTCGGGCTTGCCGGATCAACTGCGCGGTGACCCGTTGCGCATCCGCCAGATCCTCAACAACCTGCTGAGCAACGCGATCAAGTTCACCGACAACGGTCGCGTGGTGCTGCGCGTGCGCGTGTTGCAAAACGCCGCTGGCAGCGCCGAAGTGCAATGGCAGGTCAGCGATTCGGGCATGGGGATTTCCCAAGCGCAGCAACAGCAATTGTTCGACCCGTTCTATCAGGTCAACGACGCCGACAGTCAGGCCGGCGCGGGTCTGGGCCTGGCCATTTGCAAATGGTTGTGCGAGTTGATGCACGGCCAGTTGAGCGTGGTCAGTGAACCCGGACTGGGCAGCAGTTTTACCCTGCAACTCTCGCTGGAGAACGTGCCGGGCGCATTGGCCGATTGCCCCGCCTTCGTGGAAGGCAGCGCCGCCGTTTATGTACGTGCACCGATCAGCGAACTGGCGCTGCAGCTGATGGCCTGGCTCAACCGTTTTGGTCTGGATTGCCGCTTGGTGACGACCGAGATGCCACCACTCTCGGCGCTACTGGTGGACCTCACCCCGCTCGACAATGCCCCGCACTGGAGCGGGCCACGGATCGTCGCTTTGTCGGGCGGCCCAAATCCGGCGCAACTGAATGGCCCCGACTGGACGGTCGACGCCAACGATGTCCGCGCGATTGCCTGGGCTATTTATCTGGCACAACACGGCGCCAATGCGCAGCGCCCAGCCGCGCTGCAAGCAAAGACCCGCCCACTGAATCTGCAGGTGCTGGTGGCCGAAGACAACGTGATCAACGCGGCGATCATCAAGGAACAACTGGAAGCCCTCGGCTGCTCGGTGATCGTCGCCGTGAATGGCGAACAAGCCTTGGCGCAGTGGGTGCCCGGCCGCTTCGATCTGCTGCTGACCGACGTCAACATGCCGGTCATGAACGGCTACCGACTGGCCGAAGCGGTGCGCCAACAGGACGCAACGCTGCCGATCATCGGCGTCACCGCCAACGCCCTGCGCGAAGAAGGCGAACGCTGCGCCGCCGTCGGCATGAACGCGTGGATGGTCAAGCCGCTGAACCTTGCCACCCTGCGTACGCAACTTGAGCAACATTGCAAAATCGCTGTGGCCCCCGTTATCGATACCCCGCCGTCGCTATCTGCAAAAATGCGCGAGTTGTTTGTCACCACCCTGCGCCAGGATATTCAGACCACCCTGGCGGCACTGGATGCGGCCGACGCCAACAGCGTGGCGCAGCAACTGCACGGCATGGCGGGGGCGCTAGGGGCAGTGCAGATCAACGTCTTGGCCAGCGCGTTTGTCGAGCTGGAATGTCGCTTGACCGGCATGGCCGTGACGCCCGCTCTGGCCGTGGCGGTGCGACAAAATCTGACGCGGCTGCAAGATCTGCTCGACTCCCTCGAATAACTTCACTCTGGATAAATCACTCATGGAAACCTTCAACGTTATCATTGCCGATGATCATCCCATCGTGCTGCTGGGGGTGCGGGAACTGGTCGAGCGTGACCAACGCTTTCGCGTGGTGGGCGAAGCGGTAGGCTCCGATGAGCTGATCAAGCTGCTGGAGACCAAGCCTGTAGATCTGTTGATCACCGACTTCAACATGCCTGCCGATTCGACCTACGGTGACGGCCTGAAACTGGTGGAGTACCTGATAAGGCACTTTCCCAAGGTTCGGGTATTGGTACTGACCATGATTTCCAATCCGTTGATCCTGACGCGCCTGCAGGAACTGGGTGTGCTGGCAGTCATTCAAAAAAACCAGTTGCACGACGAAATCGAGACCGCACTCAAAGCCATCGCCAAAGGCAACCCGGTGCGCTGGCAGGCACCCGCGCCGACATCCGTAGTGAACGACGGCGCTGATCTGGATGAACGGTTTTCCCGGTTGTCGCCCAAGGAGCATGAAATCCTGCGCTTGTTCGTTCAGGGCCAGGGCGTCAACGACATTGCCCGTTACTTGAACAGAAGTGCTAAAACCATCAGTACGCAAAAAATATCGGCAATGCGCAAACTTGAAGTCTGCAGTGATCAGGACTTATTGGCTTATTGCATAGAGCGCAACTTGTTTAACTAACAGGTAATGACACCCTAGTTAAAGACGACTTCTAGGAATCGTCTGATGTTCCAGCAAAAGTTCGCGCTATATTGTGTTGTTGTTTTAACCCCAACCATTGGAAAACAACATGAAAAAGCTGACTCGCGCACTTCTCGCCCTTTCGATCATTGCCGCTACCGGCAACGCTCTGGCAGAAGATCCACCGGCCCCAACCCCGACCAAGGCTGGCAGCGGCACCATCAACTTCACCGGCACCATCAACAACGATGCCTGCTCGGTTGAAGGCGCCGGAAGCAACAAAACCATTTCGGTCAACATGGGCGAAGTGTCGATCAAGGACATGGGCACCGCTACTGCACCTAAAGGCAACGGCACCCTGAGCGCCGAAAACTTCGACATGAAGATCAACTGCAACGCCGGCACAAAAGTGGCGATGATCTTCGAACCGACCAAGGGCGCAGGTTCGGGCATCGTGGCCGGGACCAAAGTACTGAAGCTGATCGACGGCCTCGGCGCTGCGAAGAACATTGGTATCGCCTTGCTCGACTCCAATGGCGCGTTGATCGACCTGAGCTCGCCATCCACCGCGAAGATCGAAAACACCCTGCAAGACAGCAACACCACGCTGAAATTCTCGGCCGCCTACGTCACCACCGCCGACGTGGCAACCGCCGTTGCCGGTCGTGGCGACGCCACCCTGCCGTTCACCCTGCAATACGAATAACCCGCGCGAATGCTCGAGCCCGGTGCGGGGCCACGCGGCCCCGCGCTTTCAATCACTTGCGCGGTAACCATCATGTTTTATCGACACTCACTGTCCTTTTGTGCAGGCCTGCTGGGCCTGTTCGTGGTCAATCAGGCCACCGCCGGCATTTCCTTGAGCAGCACCCGTCTGGTCTTCGACGGCCAGCACAAGGAAGCCGGAATCACCGTGCGTAACAGCGGTGCAGATGTGCTGGTCCAGTCGTGGATCGACACCGACGCCAGCGAATCCGCTTCCGTGCCGTTTGCGGTCACACCGCCGTTAGTGCGCGTCAGCGGCGACGAACAGCAAATACTGCGGGTCATCTACGAGGGCACCGGCATGCCGAGCGACCGCGAGTCGGTAGTCTGGCTCAACGTGCAGGAAATCCCCCAGAACGCGAAAACCCAGAACACCCTGCAGCTCGCCGTGCGCCAGCGCATCAAGGTGTTCTTCCGCCCGGTTGGCCTGAAAAAAAACGCCTACCTGGCACCGGGCGAACTGACCTGGCGCCTGGCCGAGCGCGCCGGAAAAAGCGTGCTGGTGGTGAATAACCCCGGTCTTTATCACGTGTCGATTGCCGATATCACCCTGCAATCCGGCGCAGTCAGCGAGCAGCCGTTTGATTCGATGATGATCGCGCCCGGCGAACGCAAAGAGTTCGTGTTGAAACAACTTCACTCGACTAATGCGGCAAGTTTGTTGTTCAGCAGCATTAATGACTACGGCGCACAAGATCGTTTTACCGCGCAACTTTCCAACAGCGCCGACACTCACGCCAGTCCAAACAAAGAAACGCCATAATTCGCGAATCGCTCTGATCGCACACTTTCACTGTATTTCTCTTCGCTCCGTTAGTTCGTATCGGAGGTGATATAGGGTTCCTGCATGTTTTTACTCAAACGCGACGGCCTGGCATCGTTGTTGATCGCCTCGGCCATCAGCACAGCGTGCCAGGCTGACGGCGATGAACAGTTCAACACGTCGTTTCTGCAAGGCGCCGCGTCGACCGTTGATGTGCAATCGCTGCTCGCCAGCAACAGCGTACTGCCCGGCAACTACCGGGTTGACCTCTACAGCAACGACACGCTGGTCGGTCGGCGCGATATCGACTTCCGTCGCCACCCCGGCAACGGCAAGATCCAGGCCTGCCTGACCCTGGAAATGGTCCAGCAGTTGGGCGTCGACATCGCCAAGTTGCAAGCCAGCGGCAAACTCGACGCTGACGACCCGACCGCCTGCCTCGACTTGCCCGCTCTGATCGAACATGCCAGCGTGCGTTACGACGTACCGCGCTTGCGCCTGCTGGTCAGCGTGCCGCAAAACGCCATGGAACGTGGCCGACGTGGTTACGTTGACCCAGCCCTGTGGGACGAAGGCGTGCCTGCGGCGTTTATCAACTATCAGCTGAGCAGCAGCCGTAACAGCACGCAGACCGCCAACACGATTTCCAATAACGTCGGCTTGCGCAACGGTATCAACCTGGGCGGCTGGCGCTTGCGCAACGAGTCCAACTTCAACAGCAGCACGGACCAGCCGAGCACCTTCAAAAGCAACCGCAGCTATCTGCAACATGACGTCACCGCGTTAAAAGGCCAGTTCAGTGCCGGGGATATTTTCTCCGACGCCGACCTGTTCGACAGCGTGCGCTATCGCGGCCTGAAACTGGCCTCCGATGACGGCATGCGCGCCGACAGCGAGCGCGGCTATGCGCCGGTCATTCGCGGAATTGCACAGTCCAGCGCCACGGTGGAAATTCGTCAGAACAACTACATCCTCTACACCACCAACGTGCCGCCGGGCCCTTTCGAGATCAGCGATATCTATCCCAGCGGTTCCAACGGTGACCTGGAAATCACGATTATCGAAGCCGACGGTCAGCGCCGGGTGACGGTGCAGGCGTTTTCCAGCCTGCCGATCATGGTTCGTCAAGGTCAACTGAAGTACAGCGTCTCGGCCGGCCGTTACAACAGCAACAGCGATGATCTGCAATCGCCGCAGTTCGTCAGCAGTACACTGGCCTACGGCATCAGCAGCAACTTGTCCGGCATCGTCGGCGTGCAGGCAACCGAGAATTTTCAGGCGTTGTCCGTGGGCTCGGGGCGCAATACGCCGATCGGCGCCGTGTCACTGGACGTGACCCATTCCGCCAGCCGCACCTTTGGCCAAGTGGTCAAGGGCAACAGCTTGCGGGCGCTGTACGCCAAGACCTTTACCGGCACCGACACCAGCTTCACCCTCGCCGCCTATCGCTATTCGACCGAGGGTTATCGCACCCTCACAGACCATGTCGAGGAACTGAGCCATGAGGGCGAAAAACGCACGGGCAACTCGAAAACCCGCACCGACCTGACCGTCAACCAGAGCCTGGGGACTAACCAGCAATATGGCAGCGTTTACCTCAACGCCAGTGACCAGCGTTATTGGGGACGCGGCGGATCGCAAAGCCTGTCGGCGGGTTACAGCAATTATTGGGGCGATGTCAGCTACAACCTCGGCGCGACCTACACCAAGGACGTCGGCAACTATGGGCCGGCGAACAACGACACCTTGGTCAACCTGTCACTGTCTTTCCCGCTGGGTTCAAAACCGCGCGCGCCGAGAGCGTTCGTTTCCGCCAGCACACAGAGAGCCACCGACAGCACCCAAGTCGGGATCAACGGTTATCTGACGGAAGACAGCGACACTTATTACTCGGTGCAAGGCGGCAACAGCAGCACCGGTGGCAGCAACGGTTCGGCCAACCTCAGCACCCGCACCTCGGTGATGGACATCAGCGCCGGTTACAGTCAGGGGCGAGGCTACAACTCGCAGAACCTTAATCTGGCCGGCTCGATCGTCGGTCACGGCGGCGGGATCAACCTGGGCCAAACCGTGGGTGAGACGTTTGCGCTGGCGCAGGTCGAAGGAGTATCCGGGGTGAAAATCGGCAGCTTCTCCGGGGCGAAAACCGGGCGTAACGGCTATGCCGTGGTGCCCAATGCGCAACCCTATCGGGTCAACTGGATCAACCTCGACACCCGCGACCTGGGCGGCGATATCGAAATCGATAACGCGACCCGGCAAGTGGTGCCGCGCCGTGGTGCCGTGGTGCTCGCGCGCTATGCGAGCAAGACCGGGCGCCGCGTGCAATTTGCATTGTTCGATGCGCAGCACCAGCCGATCCCGTTTGGTGCGTCGCTGGAAGATGGCGCCGGCAAGCAACTGGCAATCTCCGATCCGAGTGGCAAGGCACTGGCGCTGATTGAAAGCGACACTGGCAGCCTCGTCATCCAATGGCAAAGCCAGCGCTGCGAGGCACCTTACACACTGCCGGAGCGCAATAAGGCGCTGAACTATGAGCGGGTATCGCTAGTATGCCGCGCGACAGCGACTGACTGAGACGCCGCCATCGCTGGCAAGCCCGCTCCCACAGGGTTGGTGTCGTACGTAATATTCATGTACGCCAAAGAAAACTGTGGGAGCTGGCTTGCCAGCGATGCAAGCGGCTCGGTGTCAAGGCAAGCACGCGACCTAGAAGTCGCGTTTGTAGAAGATATCCAGCGAACTGGCGACGCCACTGGCCGCCTCGACATAGACCTTCTTGCTCAGTTTGTAACGCAGCGCAATGGTATTGGCCGGTTCAAACACGCCAACGCCATAACGCAAACTGAGTTTCTCGGAGATGTTGCCGCTGGCCACCACGCTGGTGGTGTTACCGCTGCCTTGGGTGTCGAGCTGGAAATCCTGAATGCCAAGGTCTTTGGCCAGACCGCTGGTCACCCCGGAACTGCCCATCAAGCCCAGGCCCAACGCCGCTTGCGCAAGCATGTTGTTGTCTTCGCCGTTGGTGCTCAGTGGACGGCCCAGCACCAGATACGACAGCGCCTGTTCCTGGCTCATCGCAGGCTCGGAGAAGATCTGGGTGGTCGGCTGCTCGGCGCTGCCGCTCAGGCGAATACCGGCAATGACATCGTCGGTCTGACGAATGGCTTCGATGTCCAGATACGGTTGATCAATCGGCCCGGCGAACAGCAGGCGCGCACGCCGTACCGTCAGGCGCTGGCCATAGGCGCGGTACTTGCCGTCGTTGAGCCACAACTCGCCACGGGTGTCCATGTTGTCGCCGATGTGCACATGCCCTTGCAGGTTGGCGGTCAGGCCGAATCCGGCAAAGCTGAGCTTGTCTTCGCCGACCACCACATCGATGTCCATTTTCATGGCCATCGGCGGCTTGCCCTCCTCGGTCTGCGCACCGACGATGATCGTGTCATCGGAGACTTTCACGGTCGATGGCGGCAGTTCACGCACGGTGATTTCGCCTCTCGGCACCTGCACCTTGCCGGCAATCTTCAGCTCATCGTCGGCCATGGATATCTTCAGGTCCGGTGCGACTTCGAGTTTGGCGTACGGCTCGACGGTCACCGGCAGTTGCGTGCCTTTAAGCGCCAGATCGACCATCAGCGCCTGGCCCCAGGCAACATTACCGTTGAGGCTGCCCTGCCCGGTCTTGCCGCTTTTCCAGCCGCCGTCCAGACGTACCGATTCACCGGCAATCACTGCTTTGAGCTGCAGATCCTGCAACTCCATCGGCAGCTCGGCACCGGACACTTCGCCGTCGCTGAGTTGCACGGTGCCGTTGACCAACGGTGCCAGCAGGCCACCGGAAATCGTGCCGCTGCCGTTGAGGTGCCCGGTGAGTTTTTCGACCATTGGCACAAACGGCCGTGCCACCGACAGATCCAGCCCGGTGAGACGGAACGAGCCGCTCAGCGGTTTGTTTTTCGGCAGCGGATTAAGCTGCGCCTGCACCATCAGTTCGCCGAGTTTGCCGCCAACGAAGTTGAGGTCGGTGTCGATGCGCTTGGGCGTGAGTTTGCTGGTGAGTTTCAGGGTCTGATACGGGAAGTCCAGCCACTGATCCTTTTCCTTCATGCGCAAGGTGCCGCCGCTGGCGTCGATGCTGATCACCCCGTTCGGGCCGCTGGCCGGCAGATCCAGTTGCAGGTCGGCGTTGAGCTTGCCCTGCCAGGCGAAATCCTTGGGCAGCCATTGCGCCAGACTTTCAATCGGGAATTGCTTGAGGTGGTAACGCAGTTTCGGATCGGGCATCAGCCGTTGGTCTTCACCGCACAGGCTGGCACTGCCGGACATCCAGCAATGAGCGCCGAAGTTGATCTTGCCGTCGGCAAGACGTTCAAGCTTCGCCGGGTTTTGCAACTTCCAGTCCTGACCGCCGGCCTGAATGTCACCGCTGGCCAGGCGACCGCGCCAGTTGCCCTTGTCCAGATTGCCGTCCAGACCCAGGGCCAGTTTCAGCTTCGGTCCGAGCAGGTCGAGATTGAGCTTCTGATTTTTGATATCGCCCTGAGCGCTGGCGGTCAGCGTGCCCAACGAGGTGTCGCCGGCCTGAATCCCCGCCCCTTTCAAATCGATCTTTGCCCGTTGCGCACTGTCGAGCGTGGCGTCGAGGTTAAGGCTTTGCAGGCGATTGTCTTGAAACGCCAGTTGCGAGCCTTGCAGATCAAGCTTGCCCTGCGGCGCCTTCAGCGTGCCGGCGACATTGACCTGGCCGTTGATCTGCCCGCGCAGTTCTGGCCACAGCTGGGCCAGACGCGACAGCTTGATGTCGATCTGCCCGGTGAGTTTCTGTTGCAGGCTGCCCTTGCCGCTGATGCTGTTGTCGCCGAGGCGGATTTGCAGGGCATTGAGGTTCCACTGTTCGCCAGCGCCGTCCGCCTTGGCTTGCAGGATGGCCGGTTGACCGCGCAGTTTGCCCTTGAGGTCGAGGTCGGCGGTCAGGCTAAGGCGTTCGTTCTTCATTTCGCCTTGGCTTTTCAGCGGGCCGGCTAAAGTGCCCGGCAGTTCCGCGACCCAGTACGCCGGGTTGAGTGCCGACAATTCCAGTGCCGTGTCCCAAGCGATACCGTCGGCGAACTGCACATTGACGTGCCCTTCAGCCTTGCCCTGCCCGGCTTGCATTTGCAGTTGCGGCAAAGCGATCTGCTTGAGACTGCCACTGAACGGACTGCTCAGGCTGAACGCGCCCGCCGGGCCATCGAGCGCGGCGGCAAAGTTACCGATGTATTGACCGTCGGTGTAGGAGACTTCGCCAGTGAAGGTACGCAAAGCGACCTGCGGCTCGTCAATTTCGTTGTAGAGCCGATGCCAGGGGAAATCCTGCCAATTGATGTTGGCCTGGGCGCTGAGGCCTTTGCTCCAGTCGACACTGCCGGTGAGCTTGAGGCTTTGCTTGTCGTTGGCCGTCAGATCGAGACCGGCGATCTGCGCGCCGCTGGCGTCGACCTTGCCTTTAAGCAGCAGCGCCACCGGGCCTTGATCCGCCGGCAGCGTCGCGTTGCCGTTTAGTTGATAACCGTTTTTCAGATCGCCTTCGCCGGTCAGCACCAGTTGATTGAGTTGCAGGGTGTCCGGTAGATCGGCGCTCGGCTTGAACGCTTCGGAGGTGATGCGCACCTTGGCCGGCAGGTTTTCCGCCAGCGGTTGCAGCTCGCCACTCAACTGGCCGTCGAGATAACCACGGCTGTCAGCGTGCAGGTTGAGGGTTTTCAGCAGGTCGCCGTCAACTTTCAATGCCAGCGTCCACGGGCCGGTGCCGGGAGACGGCAGGGTCAAGTCGCCAGCGATGTTCAGCGGCCAGTTGCCGGTGGGCTCAAGCAATCCGGAGAGGTTCAGGCTGAGGTCGTCGCGCTGCAGCTGCACGCTGTCGATCTGCATGCCTTTGGCCGTCCAGTGCGCCGCCAGCTTCAGGCCCTTGAGCTGCTCACTGCCGTTGAACAGCAAGCTGCCGACCTGCACATCGCCCAGCTCGATCGCGACGGGCAATTGCAGATCCGGCAGTTTGATCGGACCGCTTTCAGTGGTTTCGTCGCTCGGCGGGAATTGCAGGATGACTTGATCAGCCTTTAGCTGTTCGATGCAAAGCGTCATGCGGGTCAGGCACAGCGGCGACCATTCGAAGATCGGTTTTTGCAACTCGACGCGGCTGCTGTCCTGCTGCCACAACAAATGGTCGGCGCTCCACTGTCCGCCGAGCCGGCCCTGGAAGTTTTCCACGCTCAAGCCCGGCACCAGACCCAGCACCCAACGGCTGCCCGCCTGGGTGCCGAGCACCGTGGCGACGCTCAAGACAACAAAAAGCACCAGCGCCAACAGCGCCAGTGCCGCAATTTTCAAACCACGCTTCACAGCTCAGGCCCCATGGAAAAGTGCAGCCGGATGCCGCCATCGTCGTCCAGTGCATGGGCCAGGTCCAGGCGGATCGGCCCTACCGGCGAGACCCAGCGCACACCAATACCGACCCCGGTCTTGAGGTTCGGCAGTTCGAGTTTGTTGAAAGAATTGCCCTGGTCGACAAAGGTCGCGACCCGCCATTTCTCGGCAATCGAATATTGATACTCGACGCTGCCGGCGACCATGTAGCGGCCACCGATGCGGTCGCCGTCGGAGTTTTTCGGCGACAGGCTCTGGTAATCGTAACCGCGCACGCTCTGATCGCCACCGGCGAAGAAACGCAGCGACGGCGGCACCGAGTTGTAGCCATTGGTGGCGCTTCCGCCAACCTGCACACGGCCGAGGAAGCGGTGTTTGTCGAACACCGTGGTCAGGCCTTTGACCAGCGCGGTGCCATACAGAAGGTTGTTGTCGGAACCGAGCCCCTCCTTAGCCACTTTGCTTTCAAACGTAAGGCGATAGCCATTGTGCGGGTCGATACGGTTGTCGCTTTTCAGATAGGAATAGCTGATGCCGGGCATCAGCAAGGTACTCAGGCCGGAGTCGTCGCCGAGTTCATATTCTTCGCGCTGCCATTTCAGCGAGATCACCCGCTGCCAGCCGCTGGGCAACTTGCTGTGCCATTCCGGGCCAAAGGTCAGCAGTTTGCTCAACGTGTCGGAACCGTCGATATCTTCGAATTGATAGCCGCCGGCCCAACGCAATTTGTCGGTCAGTGGCGGGTCGAGCGGAATGTCATAGAACAGCCCGACGTTTTGTCGTGGCGCCGAGAGTTCGGCTTCCCAGCCATAGCTGTCGCCCTGCGGGTTGACCCAGTGGCGCGTCCAGTTGGCTTTGATACGCGGACCGACGTCGGTCGAATAGCCGAGGCCCAGCCCCATGGTGCGCGGCTTGCGCGTGTCGAGTTTGACGTCCACCGGGATCACGTCGTTTTTTGCCGCAGTCGGCGCGGCATCGACGCGCACGCCTTCGAAATAGCCGCTCGATTGCAGGTCGCGGTTGAGTTCGGCGATCAGCTCGGAGTCGTACGGCTCGCCTTCCTTGAACGGCACCATGCGTTGCAGCAGGTCTTCGTCGAACGGCGTGTCGCCTTCGAATTTGACTTTGCCCAGCGCATAACGCGGGCCGCTTTCGTAGATCAATTCAACGTCGGCGACGCCGGCGCGTGGGTCGACCAGGAGTTTCTGGCTAGTAAAGTGACCGCTGAAAAAACCGAAGCGTGAAGCCTGATTCTGAATAAGTCTTTTGGCGTCTTCGTAACGGCCATGATTGAGCACGGCGCCGGACTTGAGCACGTCGCTGTTCGGCACACGAAAGGATTTGAGAGAGGCCGCCGGGCCGTCGACACGAATGGTGACGTTGCGCAGGCGAATCGGTTCGCCGGGATCGATCTTCAGCACCAGACGCGGCTTGTCGCCGCCCTTGACGTCGCTTTCGATCTGCGGCTGATAGTAGCCCAACGCCTGGGCGGCCTTGCGCGCCTGCTCTTCGGCGCCGCGACTGAAGCGCAGCAAGGCTTCTTCGTCGCGATCGCCGAGGCTGCCGATATAGCCTTCTATATTGGCCTTGAGTTCATCGTTGGACGGTTTGATCCGCACATCCAATTCACTTTGCGCCAGTGCCGCACAGCTGGTTAACAGCATGAGCACGCCACTGGTAAATCTTCCTGGAAACTTCATAGGCGCGGATGCTATCACGAGCTTGGGAGCGTGATAGAGCCTGAGGTGCCGGTAAAGTTCGACCTCTAAGCCATTGCAGTTTGTAACACCTGCGGATTGGCGTGAAAAAACACGTGCTCGCGCACCGGCCCGACGGCCACTTCGCCGATCTCTTCGTAGCCCTGCCTTTTATAGAACTCCAGGTAACGCGGATTGCCGGTGTCGAGCACCACGCCTTGCGAGGTTTCGTCCACGGCGCACCAGTTGTGTACGGCGGTCAGCAGTTGCTCGCCGAAGTGTTTGCCCTGGAACTGCGGATGAACGCCCAGCAGCGGCAGCATGTGCACCGAGTCACTGGGCACGCATGCGGCCACGGCATCGTGATATTCCAGATAGCGGCGGGTGCAGCGAAAACCGGTGCTGAGCACCATGCGCAGGCGCCATGCCCAACTTTCGGTGATGCCCAGCCGTCGTTGCGGCGGTGCGATCAGGGCGATGCCGATCAAGCGGTCGTTGACCAGCAGGCCGATGGCCGGCAAGTCCTGCAGGAAGTGTTGTTTGACCAACTCGCGCACCGTCGCCCGCACCCGCTGCTCATAACCGGGGCGCTCGGCCTCGAACAGATAACCGAAGGTCGGTTCGTGGCGATAGGCCTGATACAGCAAGGATCGGGCTTCGCGCGAGTAGCCACGGTCGAGCATGTGAATGTCGGCGATGGCGGTCTGGGATTCAGGCATGACGATGATTCTCCCCGGGGCACGGCTCAAATGGCGGCGCTCTTGTTGGTACGAACCTTTTGGCGTTGGCACAGTTCCCCACAGGTATAGCCCAACTCAGGATCTTCATCGATTTCGCCGGCCTCTTCGCCAGCAGGCTCGCTCCCACATTTCGATCGTGTTCACCCTGTGGGAGCGAGCCTGCTCGCGAAGAGGCCAGAACAGGCACCACACATCCCACAGGCCAAAATGTTTTCTCCCACCCCACACTGGCCCCCATCCCACATGTCAGCTAGCATCGCCCTTTTGCCAGGACTGCCGACCATGAAGATCGTTTCCTTCAACATCAACGGACTGCGCGCCCGTCCGCATCAGCTGGCAGCGCTGATCGAAAAACACCAGCCCGACGTGATCGGCCTGCAGGAAACCAAAGTCCACGACGACCAGTTCCCGCTGGAAGAAGTGCGCGCCCTGGGCTACCACGTGTATTTCCACGGCCAAAAGGGCCATTACGGTGTTGCCCTGCTCTCGCGCCAGGAACCGATTGCCATCCACAAAGGTTTCGCCACTGACGAAGAAGACGCCCAGCGCCGCTTCATCTGGGGCACGTTCGCCGACGCCAATGGCGTGCCGGTGACGATCATGAACGGCTATTTCCCACAGGGCGAAAGCCGCGACCACCCGACCAAATTCCCCGCCAAGCAGCGCTTTTACAGCGATCTGCAAACCCTGCTGGAAAGCCAGTTCCACAACGAACAGCCGCTGGTGGTGATGGGCGATGTGAACATTTCCCCGGAAGACTGCGACATCGGCATCGGCCCGGACAACATGAAGCGCTGGCTGAAAACCGGCAAGTGCAGCTTCCTGCCGGAAGAGCGCGAGTGGATGGCGCGCCTGAAGAATTGGGGCCTGACCGACAGCTATCGTCACCTCAACCCGGACGTGACCGACATGTTCAGCTGGTTCGACTACCGCAGCCGTGGCTTTGAAGATGAGCCGAAGCGTGGCCTGCGCATTGATGTGATTCTGGCGTCCCACGGTTTGCTGCCACGGGTGAAGGCGGCGGGTGTGGACTACGAATTGCGCGGGATGGAAAAGCCTTCGGATCATGCGCCGATCTGGCTTGAACTGGCCTGACCTTAAAGCCACCACAGAATCACACTTGACAATGGGGTTCTGTGGTCGGCTGACCTGTGGTGAGGGGATTTATCCCCGATGGTTGGCGAAGCCGACCCAAAACTTGTGAATGCGGTTTAACAGGAAAAATTTTGGGGGCGCTTCGCACCCCATCGGGGATAAATCCCCTCGCCACAAAGGCTCCTCTACATTGAATCACTGTCATGTTTTGGTCATGCGCCTGACTTAATCTCCCCGGCAATCCCCTTGGCTTGATTCGGTGCCGGCATGACCCTGCGTGTTCTGTGCGTTTTTCTATTGAGTGGATGGCTGACGGTCTCTGCCGCTGCCCTGCCGATACCCGAAAACGGCCCGGCGCTGCGCATTCAGGGTTCCAACACGATTGGCGCAGAACTCGGTCCGGCGCTGGTCGAAGGCTTGCTGCAAGAGCAAGGCCTGCTGAAAATCCACCGCGAAACCCCGGACACCGCCAACGAACAACGCATCGTCGGCCAGACCGCCCAAGGCAAACGTGTGGTGGTGGAAGTCGCTGCGCACGGCTCCAGCACCGGGTTCACCGCGCTGAAAAACGCCAGTGCCGACCTGGCCGCCGCTTCCCGCGAGATCAAGGACAGCGAACTGCTCAGCCTGCAAGCACTGGGCGATCTGAAAAGCCCTGCCGCCGAACAAGTCATCGCCATCGATGGCCTGGCGATCATCCTTCACCCCGATAACCCATTGCAGCAACTGGACACCGAGCAACTGGCGCGCATCTTCAGCGGCGAGGTGAAAACCTGGGAAGACCTTGGCGGTCGTGGCGGGGCGATTCATTTATATGCACGGGATGATCAGTCCGGCACGTACGACACGTTTAAGGAACTGGTCCTCAACCGTCGTGGGAAGAATTTGAACAGCGCCGCGAAAAGATTCGAATCCAGTGAGCAATTGTCCGACGCCGTCAGCACCGACCCGCAAGGCATCGGTTTCATCGGTTTGCCCTACGTGCGTCAGGCCAAAGCCGTGGCGATTGCCGATGGCGCCTCGCAATCGATGCTGCCGCTCAACAACCTGATCGCCACCGAAGACTATCCATTGTCACGCCGACTGTTCTTCTACTTGCCGCCGGACAGCAACAATCCTTGGGCCAAGGCGCTGGTGACGTTTGCGCAAAGCCGTCAGGGCCAGACAATCGTCGCTGCCAACGGTTTTATCAGTCAGACCGTGCGCGCCATGAGCGTCGCACCGAATTCGCTGATGCCCGAGGGTTATCAATCCCTCAGCCGTCATGCCCAGCGTCTGACAGTGAATTTCCGTTTCGAGGAAGGCAGCGCCAGCCTGGATAACAAGGCGCGGCAGGATCTGGCGCGGGTGTTCGACTATATAAAGCGCCACGACAAAAGCGATCGCGCGGTGACACTGGTGGGCTTTGGCGATGCCAAGGACGACCCGGCACGCGCGGATCTGCTGTCGAAGTTGCGGGCGATGGCGGTGCGAAGGGAATTGGTGAAGAACGGCGTGGTGTTGCGTGAGGTTCGCGGCTTTGGTGCGTTGATGCCGGTGGCGGCGAATAGCGCGGATGAAGGGCGGATCAAGAATCGAAGGGTTGAGGTGTGGGTGTATTGAACTGCAAGCTGAACCGCCGTTGTGGCGAGGGAGCTTGCTCCCGCTGGGTTGCGAAGCGACCCCATAACCAGACAACTCGGTTTTGTCAGCTATACCGAGTCGTCCGGATTTACGACTGCTGCGCAGCCGAGCGGGAGCAAGCTCCCTCGCCACAGTCGGTGCTGGATCAGCGTTCGCTGCGCAGCATTTCCTTCGGCACATACTTGCCGATCTCGAACTTGCCGATCGCCGCGCGGTGCACTTCGTCCGGGCCGTCAGCCAGGCGCAGGGTGCGTTGCATGGCGTACATGTAGGCCAGCGGGAAATCGTTGGAAACCCCTGCCCCGCCATGCATCTGGATCGCCCGGTCGATCACCCGCAGCGCCACATTTGGCGCAACGACTTTGATCTGCGCAATCTCGCTTTTCGCAACCTTGTTGCCGACGGTGTCCATCATGTACGCCGCTTTCAGCGTCAGCAGGCGTGCCATGTCGATCTCCATCCGCGAGTCGGCGATCTTGTCGACGTTGCCGCCCAAACGGGCCAGCGGTTTGCCGAACGCAGTACGGCTCACCGAGCGTTTGCACATCAACTCCAACGCACGCTCGGCCATGCCGACCGAACGCATGCAGTGGTGAATGCGGCCCGGGCCAAGGCGACCCTGAGCGATTTCGAAACCGCGTCCTTCACCCAACAGGACGTTTTCGTACGGCACGCGCACGTTGTCGAACAGAACTTCGGCGTGACCGTGCGGCGCGTCGTCGTAACCGAACACCGGCAGCGGACGGACGATTTTTACCCCGGGGGTATCAACCGGCACGAGGATCATCGAGTGCTGGGCGTGACGTGGCGCATCAGGGTTGCTCAGGCCCATGAAGATGAGGATTTTGCAGCGCGGATCGCAGGCGCCGGAGGTCCACCACTTTTTGCCGTTGATTACCCACTCGTCGCCATCGCGCACGGCACGGGCGGCCATGTTGGTGGCGTCGGACGAGGCCACGTCCGGCTCGGTCATGGCGAATGCCGAGCGGATTTCGCCACGCAGCAGCGGTTCGAGCCAACGCTGTTTCTGTTCTTCATTGGCGTAGCGCACCAGCACTTCCATGTTGCCGGTGTCCGGTGCCGAGCAGTTGAACGGTTCCGGCCCGAGCAGCGAACGGCCCATGATTTCCGCGAGCGGTGCGTATTCGAGGTTGCTCAGGCCGGCGCCAAGTTCCGATTCCGGCAGAAACAGATTCCACAGGCCTTCGGCTTTTGCCTTGGCTTTCAACTCTTCCATGATCGCCGTCGGCTGCCAGCGATCGCCTTCAGCGACCTGGCGTTCGAACACGGCTTCGGCCGGGTAAACGTAAGTGTCCATGAACGCGGTCACGCGCTCACGCAGTTCCTGCACCTTGGGCGAATAAGCGAAATCCATGAGCAATTACCTTCTTGTTGAGAGGTTGTTTAGGTCATGCAATCGATGCTAGAACAGCGCTGATAATTTACCTAGCCTATTCTCGGCGTGTATAAACATTCATCACCGATATATGATCCAGTGATCGTCAGCCCCTAAAACAGCCGCCCTTAATAACAAGAGAAGCCGCGTTATGAATCTGAGCAAGGTCGACCTCAACCTCTTCATCGTCTTCGACGCGATTTACACCGAAGCCAACCTGACCCGTGCCGGACAGATCGTCGGCATCACTCAGCCAGCGGTGTCCAACGCGCTGGCAAGGTTGCGTGAAACCTTCAACGACCCGCTCTTCGTGCGCACCGCCCAGGGCATGGTGCCGACGCCGATGGCGCAGAACATCATTGGCCCGGTGCGCAACGCGCTATCGCTGTTGCGGGTGTCGGTTCAGGAAAGCCGGATTTTCAACCCGGCGCAAGCGGTCAAGACCTACCGCATCAGCATGACCGACCTCACCGAAGCAGTGATTTTGCCGCCGCTGTTCCAGCGTCTGCGCCGTCTGGCGCCAACGGTGATCATCGAAAGCTTTCTGTCCAAACGCCGCGAGACCACCAAGGAATTGGCCGCCGGGCGTCTGGACTTTGCCGTGGATGCACCGCTCAACACCGACCCGCAAGTGCGCCACGTCAAGCTGATGGAGGACCGGTACGTCTGTGCGATGCGCAAGGGCCATCCGATGGCGGGCAAGGAAAAACTGTCGCTCGATGATTATCTGTCGTTGACCCACATCCACATTTCCAGCCGCCGCAGTGGTTTGGGTTATGTCGATCTGGCGCTGGGCAAAATGGGCATTCAGCGCAAGATCGCCCTGCGCTCGCAGCATTACCTGATGGCGTCGCAGGTGATGCAGCAAACCGATATGGTCATGACCGTGCCGGAACGTTTTGCGCGGCGGCATGAACTGCATGCATTCAATTTGCCGGTCAACGATGTGCCGCCGGTGGAGACGCATTTGTACTGGCATGAAAGCACTGACCAGGACCCGGCAAATCGCTGGATGCGCGAGCAGATGATCGAGTTGTGCCAGCAAGTGACGGCGCATGAGAAGAAGCTCGATAAGGTGTAAGGTTTTTCACCGCGTTATCGTTCTTCGCGAGCAGGCTCGCTCCCACACCGGATTTGTGAATGCCAAAGAACCTGTGGGAGCGAGCCTGCTCGCGAAGAGGCCAGCACTGACAACGAAGATCATCACCCTTGACGTAAACGTCAACCTGCCATTAGCTTAGCGCCAAGACCTTTTTTCGAGCGCTTTCATGAGCAGCCAGACTTACAGCATTTCCGACCTCGCCCGCGAGCTGGACATCACCACCCGGGCGATCCGTTTTTATGAAGAACAAGGCCTGCTCAGCCCCGAGCGTCGCGGCCAGGAACGGATTTATTCGCCGCGCGACAAAGTCAGCCTGAAGTTGATTCTGCGCGGCAAGCGCATCGGTTTCTCGCTGGCCGAATGCCGCGAACTGATCGAACTCTACGATCCGTCGAGCGGTAACACCAAACAGCTCAACAGCATGCTGGCGAAAATCAGCGAGCGCCGTGAACAGCTTGAGCAGCAGTTGCTCGACATCGAGCAGATGAAGCTGGAACTCGACACCGCCGAAGAGCGCTGTGTGCAGGCGCTGGAGCAAACGCTGAAGAGCCAGCAAGCGATCCAGTAAACAACTCAAATCCCTTTGTAGGAGTGAGCCTGCTCGCGATTGCCATTTCACATTCAACAGTCATGTTGACTGGTCTACCGTGATCGCGAGCAGGCTCACTCCTACAAGGGTTCACCACGCATTCAAAAGAACAGGTCAGCCCATGTCCCTCCCCTCCCAAGTACGCCTGATCGAAGTCGGCCCGCGCGATGGCCTGCAGAACGAAGCCCAACCAATCAGCGTGGCCGACAAGGTGCAACTGGTCGACGCTCTGAGCGCCGCCGGTCTCGGCTATATAGAAGTTGGCAGTTTCGTTTCACCGAAATGGGTGCCACAAATGGCCGGTTCCGCCGAAGTGTTCGCGCAGATCCAGCGCAAACCCGGCGTGACCTACGGCGCACTGGCGCCGAACCTGCGCGGTTTTGAAGACGCGATCGCCGCTGGTGTGAAGGAAGTCGCGGTGTTCGCCGCCGCGTCCGAAGCGTTCTCGCAGCGCAACATCAACTGCTCGATCAGCGAAAGCCTGGCGCGCTTTGCGCCGATCATGGAAGCGGCGCAACAGCACGGCGTTACCGTGCGCGGTTACGTGTCTTGCGTGCTTGGCTGCCCGTATGAAGGCACGGTCGCGCCGGAGCAAGTGGCCATGGTCGCACGCGAGTTGTACGCGATGGGCTGCTACGAAGTTTCGCTGGGCGACACCATCGGCACCGGCACCGCTGGCGCGACCCGCCGGCTGTTCGAAGTGGTGTCGGCGCACGTACCGCGCGACAAGCTCGCCGGGCATTTTCATGACACTTACGGCCAGGCGATGGCCAACATCTATGCCAGTCTGCTCGAAGGCATCGCGGTGTTCGACAGCTCTATTGCGGGGCTCGGCGGCTGCCCGTACGCAAAAGGCGCGAGCGGTAACGTTGCTACCGAAGACGTTGTGTACCTGCTCAATGGCCTGGGGATCGAGACCGGTATCGACCTGGACGCCTTGATTGCCGCGGGTCAGCAAATCAGCGCGGTGCTCGGCCGCCCAAGCGGTTCGCGCGTGGCCAAGGCTCGCGGCGCACAGTGAGTGGCTACGGTGTTACCGCTGAGTCGAAAACGTGGGCAGAAACGAGTAACACGGAAACAAATTGTCTGGCTTTGCCGGAACGCAACATCCTTAAAAATCGTATCTAACTGATTTATAAGGATTTTTAAAAGTTGGCACGGCTTCTGCTATCTCTATGGCATAACAAGAATAAAAAGCAGCAAACCAATAAAAATAAGACGTACCGACTCTGACATAACAAAAACAACACGGCAGAGACGCAGCTAACAGATTTTTTTGGAGAAGGTGTGCTTTTCAGGGTGCTCTCAGGAGTGACCCGCAACCGGGCAGAGAACAATAAAACTACCTTCAGGTAGCTCCCGAATCGGTTGGATCGTTTAACGAGAAAGCAGATCAGCGCTCAAAAAAATACGTTTGCTCTTGACCCCGGATGGGGGTCGCCAAAAACAGCGGTAAAGGGCCACGGTTACCAAAAACAACAACAGACCGACCCTCAATAATAAAAAAGAGCACGCGACGACAAAATTAAAGGGGAGCCTCGGCTCCCCTTTGTGCTTTCTGTGATTCCTCTTTCCACCACAGTTCCCTTGTAGGAGTGAGCCTGCTCGCGATAGCGGTGTATCAGTCAATATTTGCATCGACTGACATGACGCTTTCGCGAGCAGGCTCACTCCTACATTTGATCTTCGTCAGGCGTGCTTTTCGCGTAACTCTTCAATGCTTATTTCACGCATCCGGAATTTCTGAATCTTGCCCGTCACCGTCATCGGAAACTCTTCGACGAACTTGAAGTGCCGTGGCGTCTTGAAGTGCGCGATGCGCTCCTTGCACCAGGTTTGCAGCTCCAGCTCGGAAGCGTTGTGGCCGGGGTGAAATTTGATCCAGGCGACAATCTCTTCACCGTAACGCGAACACGGAATGCCGATCACCTGCACATCCGCCACCGCCGGGTGAGTGAAGAAGAACTCTTCCAGTTCGCGCGGGTAAATGTTTTCGCCGCCACGGATGATCATGTCTTTGTTACGCCCGGCGATGCAGACGTAACCCTCGTCGTTCATGCTCGCCAGGTCGCCGGTGTGCATCCAGCCAGCCTCATCGATAGCCTCGGCGGTCGCCTGCGGATTGTTCCAATAACCGAGCATCACGCTGTAACCGCGAGTGCACAACTCGCCGATGGTACCGCGTGGCAACAGGTTGCCGGCTTCGTCGATGATCTTGCTTTCCAGTTGCGGCTGAGTGCGGCCAACGGTGGTGACGCGCAGTTCAAGCTCGTCATTCGGGCCGGTCTGCAGCGAAACCGGACTGGTTTCAGTCATGCCGTAAGCAATCTGTACTTCGCTCATGTGCATTTCGCTGATGACCCGGCGCATCACTTCGATCGGGCAGGTCGCGCCAGCCATGATCCCGGTGCGCAGGCTCGACAGATCGAATTCGCTGCGTTGCGGCTGATCGAGCATGGCGATGAACATGGTCGGCACGCCATACAGCCCGGTGGCCTTCTCCTCGGCGACGGTTTGCAGGGTCTGCAACGGATCGAAAGCATCGTTGGGGTAAATCATCGTGCTGCCGTGGGTAATACAACCGAGGTTGCCCATGACCATGCCGAAGCAGTGATACAGCGGCACCGGGATCACCAGGCGATCAGTCGGGGTCAGGCCGATGCTTTCACCGACCATGTAACCGTTGTTGAGAATGTTGTAGTGACTGAGGGTCGCGCCCTTGGGGAAACCGGTCGTGCCGGAGGTGTACTGGATGTTCACCGGTTGATCGAAGTGCAGGCTGTCGCTGCGTTCACGCAACTGTTCTGCAGAGACACTGACGGCCAGACCGGCGAGTTGCGACCACGGCAGGAAACCTGATGGCGGCTGCGCATCCAGGCTGATCACGCCGCGCAGGTCCGGCAGACGCTCACTGCGCAACTGGCCAATGGCGTGCTCGGCCAGCTCCGGCACCAGGCCCTGCAACATGCCGTGATAGTTGGACGACTTGAACGCCCCCGCGCAGACCAGCCACTGACAGCCGGATTGTTTGAGCACATATTCCAGTTCGGAACTGCGGTAAGCCGGATTGATGTTGACCAGGATCACACCGATCTTTGCGGTGGCGATTTGCGTGATGCACCACTGCGCGCAATTCGGTGCCCAGATGCCGAGCCGGTCGCCAGCCTGCAAACCCAATGCGAGCAAGGCTCTGGCATGCACATCCACTGCATCGGCCAGTTGTCGCCACGAGTAGCGCAACTGCTGATGGCGCACCACGAGCGCCTCGCCGTCGGCGTACTGCATGACGGTCTGGTCGAACTTCTGCCCGATGGTCATCGCCAGCAAGGCTTTGTCCTGAGAACCGCGGCTATAGCTGCGCTGCGGGTTTGCACTGGGTTGATCCATGACGACCCCTATTGTCTTTATTAGTGGGTTTACCGGTTTACACTTTTTGTGGGAGCCAACTGTGGCGAGGGGATTTATCCCCGTTGGGTGGCGAAGCCGCCCCCTGCATAACTCCAGACAAATCAGATTTACAGATTTCACGACTGCTTCGCAGCCGAGCGGGGATAAATCCCCTCGCCACAAAAGCTCGTACCCACAAAAAAGCGATCCGCTTTCAATCTTGAACTGCCCATACTCTCGCTCAAGTTGACGTTAACGTAAAGGATGATTGACAGCCATTCGTCACAGGCTTACGTTAACGTAAAGGTGAGAACTGAAACGCCACTCTCCCCACCCTACAAAAAAGCCAAAAGGTGCCTCATGAGCTATCCATCCCTGAACTTTGCCCTCGGTGAAACCATCGACATGCTGCGCGATCAGGTTCAGTCCTTCGTCGCTAAAGAGATCGCTCCGCGTGCGGCGCAGATCGACAGTGACAACCTGTTCCCCGCCGACATGTGGCGCAAATTCGGAGACATGGGCCTGCTCGGCATCACCGTGCCGGAAGAGTACGGCGGTGCTGGCCTGGGTTACCTGGCGCACGTCGTGGCGATGGAAGAAATCAGCCGTGGCTCGGCTTCGGTGGCGTTGTCCTACGGCGCGCACTCCAATCTCTGCGTCAACCAGATCAACCGCAACAGCAACCACGAACAGAAAACCAAATACCTGCCGAAGCTGATCAGCGGCGAACACGTCGGCGCCCTCGCGATGAGCGAGCCGAACGCTGGCTCCGACGTGGTTTCGATGAAACTGCGCGCCGACAAACGCGGCGACCGCTTCGTCCTCAATGGCAGCAAGACCTGGATCACCAACGGTCCCGACGCCAACACCTACGTGATCTACGCCAAGACTGACCTGGAAAAAGGCCCGCACGGCATCACCGCATTCATCGTCGAGCGCGACTGGAAAGGTTTCAGCCGCAGCAATAAGTTCGACAAGCTCGGTATGCGCGGCTCCAACACTTGCGAACTGTTTTTCGATGACGTTGAAGTGCCGGAAGAGAACATTCTCGGCGTGCTCAACGGCGGCGTGAAAGTCTTGATGAGCGGCCTCGACTACGAGCGCGTGGTTCTCTCCGGTGGCCCAACCGGGATCATGCAGTCGTGCATGGACCTGATCGTGCCGTACATCCACGACCGCAAGCAGTTCGGCCAAAGCATCGGCGAATTCCAGCTGATCCAGGGCAAAGTCGCCGACATGTACACCCAACTCAACGCCAGTCGCGCTTACCTCTATGCGGTTGCACAGGCCTGCGAGCGTGGCGAAACCACGCGCAAGGACGCCGCCGGGGTGATCCTCTACACCGCCGAACGCGCCACGCAAATGGCCCTCGACGCGATCCAGATTCTTGGTGGCAATGGCTACATCAACGAGTTCCCGGCCGGGCGCCTGTTGCGTGACGCCAAGCTGTACGAAATCGGCGCCGGCACCAGTGAGATTCGTCGCATGCTGATCGGTCGCGAACTGTTCAACGAAACCCGCTAAAACGGAGCTGGCCATGGCTACCCTGCACACTCAGCTCAATCCTCGTTCAGCGGAGTTCGCCGCCAACAGCGCGGCAATGCTCAAGCAAGTCGACGCCTTGCATACCCTGCTCGCCCAAGTGGCGCAGGGTGGCGGCGCCAAGGCTCAGGAGCGCCACACCTCGCGGGGCAAACTGCTGCCGCGTGAGCGCATCAACCGCTTGCTCGATCCGGGCTCGCCGTTTCTGGAAATCAGTCAGTTGGCCGCGCACGCCGTGTATGGCGAGGACGTGCCCGCCGCTGGCGTGATTGCCGGGATCGGCCGGGTTGAAGGCGTCGAATGCATGATCGTCGCCAATGACGCGACGGTAAAAGGTGGCTCGTACTACCCGCTGACCGTGAAGAAACACCTGCGCGCGCAGACCATCGCACAGCAAAATCGTCTGCCGTGCATCTATCTGGTGGATTCGGGTGGCGCCAACCTGCCGCGTCAGGACGAAGTGTTCCCGGATCGCGAGCATTTCGGCCGGATCTTTTTCAACCAGGCCAACATGAGCGCCATGGGCATCCCGCAGATCGCCGTGGTCATGGGCTCGTGCACCGCGGGCGGCGCATACGTGCCGGCGATGGCCGACGAAGCCATCATGGTGCGCAATCAGGCGACCATTTTCCTCGCCGGCCCGCCGCTGGTGAAAGCCGCGACCGGGGAGGTGGTCAGCGCCGAGGACCTTGGCGGCGCCGATGTGCACTGCAAGATTTCCGGTGTGGCCGACCATTACGCCGAGAGCGATGAACACGCCCTCGCCCTAGCCCGCCGCAGCGTTGCCAACCTCAACTGGCGCAAGCTCGGCGAAGTGCAACAGCGCACGCCAATTGCGCCGTTGTACGCCAGCGACGAGTTGTACGGCGTGGTTTCCGCCGACGCCAAGCAACCGTTCGATGTGCGCGAAGTGATCGCGCGGCTGGTCGACGGTTCGGTGTTCGATGAATTCAAGGCACTGTTCGGCACGACACTGGTGTGCGGTTTTGCGCATCTGCACGGCTATCCGATTGCGATCCTCGCCAACAACGGCATCCTCTTCGCCGAAGCCGCGCAGAAAGGTGCGCACTTCATCGAACTGGCCTGCCAGCGTGGCATCCCGCTGCTGTTCTTGCAGAACATCACCGGTTTCATGGTCGGGCAGAAATACGAGGCCGGCGGCATCGCCAAGCACGGCGCGAAACTGGTGACGGCAGTGGCGTGCGCCAAGGTGCCAAAATTCACTGTGATCATCGGCGGCAGCTTCGGCGCCGGTAACTACGGCATGTGCGGTCGCGCTTACGATCCGCGTTTCCTGTGGATGTGGCCGAACGCGCGGATCGGCGTAATGGGCGCTGAACAGGCAGCGGGCGTGCTGGTGCAGGTCAAGCGCGAACAAGCCGAACGCAGCGGCCAAGGCTTCAGTGCGGAACAGGAAGCCGAAATCAAACAGCCGATCCTCGACCAGTACGAAGAACAGGGCCACCCCTACTATTCCAGCGCACGGTTGTGGGACGACGGGGTCATCGACCCGGCGCAGACCCGCGATGTGCTGGCCCTGGCCTTGTCCGCGTCGCTGAACGCGCCAATCGAACCGAGCCGCTTCGGCGTGTTCCGGATGTGATGCTTTTTTGTGGGAGCGAGCCTGCTCGCGAAGGCTTCAGCGCGGTTATCGGCACGACCGCGTAATCGTTCTTCGCGAGCAGGCTCGCTCCCACAGAAACCGTGGAGACGGATGAATATGAGCGACTTCAACACCCTTGAACTGCAAACCGACCCGCGGGGTTTCGCCACCCTGTGGCTCAACCGCGCAGAAAAGAACAACGCGTTCAACGCCGAGATGATCCGCGAGTTGATCCTCGCCCTCGACAAGGTAGCCAGCGACGCCAGCCTGCGTTTCCTGCTGGTGCGCGGGCGCGGTAAACATTTCAGCGCTGGCGCCGACCTGGCCTGGATGCAGCAATCGGCCGAACTCGATTACCACACCAACCTCGACGACGCCCGCGAACTGGCCGAGCTGATGTACAACCTCGCCAAGCTGAAAATCCCGACCCTGGCGGTGGTGCAAGGCGCGGCATTCGGTGGTGCACTGGGCCTGATCAGCTGCTGCGACATGGCCATTGGCGCCGATGACGCGCAGTTCTGCCTGTCGGAAGTACGCATCGGTTTGGCACCCGCAGTAATCAGCCCGTTCGTGGTGCAGGCCATCGGCGAACGCGCCGCACGTCGCTATGCGCTGACAGCCGAACGTTTCGGCGGCCAGCGCGCTCGGGAAATCGGTTTGTTGTCAGAAAGCTATCCAGCCGCAGAACTTGAGCAACACGTTGAGCAATGGATCGACAACCTGCTGCTCAACAGCCCTGCTGCAATGCGCGCCAGCAAAGACTTGCTGCGTGAAGTCGGCAATGGCGCGCTGACCCCGGCGTTGCGTCGCTATACCGAAAACGCCATCGCGCGCATCCGCGTCAGCGCCGAAGGCCAGGAAGGCTTGCGCGCCTTTCTGCAAAAACGTCCGCCGAACTGGCAAGCCGCAACCACCACCAAGGAGCCGCGTTGATGAGCGCACCTGTTCTCACCACCCTGCTGGTGGCCAACCGTGGCGAAATCGCTTGCCGCGTGATGCGCACCGCCAAGGCGCTGGGCCTGACCACCGTCGCCGTGCACAGCGCCACCGACCGCGACGCGCGGCACAGCCGTGAAGCGGATATCCGCGTCGACCTTGGCGGCAGTAAAGCGTCCGACAGTTATCTGCAAATCGACAAACTGATCGCGGCGGCCAAGGCCAGCGGCGCGCAGGCCATCCATCCGGGATATGGCTTTCTCTCCGAGAACGCCGGGTTTGCTCGCGCCATCGAAGCGGCGGGGCTGATTTTCCTCGGCCCGCCCGCCTCGGCCATCGACGCCATGGGTAGCAAATCCGCGGCCAAGGCGTTGATGGAAACGGCCGGCGTGCCGCTGGTGCCGGGTTATCACGGCGAAGCCCAGGACCTGGATACCTTCCGTGATGCCTGTGAGCGGATTGGTTATCCAGTGTTGCTCAAGGCCACTGCCGGTGGCGGCGGCAAGGGCATGAAAGTCGTCGAGGACGTCAGCCAACTGGCCGAAGCCCTCGCCTCGGCTCAGCGTGAGGCGCAGTCGTCGTTCGGCGATTCGCGGATGCTGGTGGAGAAATACCTGCTCAAGCCACGTCATGTGGAAATCCAGGTGTTTGCCGACCAGCATGGCAATTGTCTTTACCTCAACGAGCGTGACTGCTCGATTCAGCGCCGCCACCAGAAAGTCGTCGAGGAAGCACCGGCACCGGGCCTGACACCGGAACTGCGGCGCGCCATGGGTGAGGCGGCAGTGCGTTCGGCGCAGGCGATCGGTTATGTCGGCGCCGGCACCGTGGAGTTCCTGCTGGATGCACGCGGCGAGTTCTTCTTCATGGAGATGAACACGCGACTGCAAGTCGAGCATCCGGTGACCGAAGCCATCACCGGACTGGATCTGGTGGCGTGGCAGATTCGCGTTGCCCGTGGCGAAGCGCTGCCAATCACCCAGGCGCAAGTACCGCTCAACGGCCATGCGATTGAGGTCCGCTTGTATGCCGAAGACCCTTCGAACGATTTCCTGCCGGCTACCGGGCGTCTGGAGTTGTATCGCGAATCGACTGAGGGTCCGGGACGTCGGGTTGATAGCGGCGTTGAAGAAGGTGACGAGATTTCGCCGTTCTACGACCCGATGCTCGGCAAGTTGATTGCCTGGGGCGAGGATCGTGAACAGGCGCGCCTGCGACTGTTGAGCATGCTCGATGAATTCGCGATTGGCGGGCTGAAAACCAACATCAATTTTCTGCGCCGGATCATTGCTCATCCTGCGTTTGCCGCGGCGGAACTGGATACCGGGTTTATTCCGCGTTACCAGGAGCAACTGTTGCCGGCTCCGGGCGAGTTGAGTGACGCGTTCTGGAATGCCGCAGCGCGGGCGTTCACGCAGAGCCTGCCGGCGCTTGCACGCAAGGATGACCCGAGTTCGCCATGGGCATTGAACAGCGGTTTGCGTGCAGGTCTGCCGCAGGAAATCACTGTGCATTTGAGTTGCGAAGGCCAGGACCGAGCGCTGACGTTGGGCGCCAGTAACGACGCGAAACTTTCCGGTGAAGCCTTGGTTGTCGAGCACGACGGCGTGCGTCGTTCCTTGCGCGCGATTCGCCAGGGCGATTCGCTGTTTCTGCAATGGGAAGGCGAGCTGCGGCGCATTCAGGCCTATGACCCGATCAGCGCTGTCGAAGCCAGCCATAGTCATCAGGGTGGCCTGACTGCGCCCATGAACGGCAGCATCGTGCGTGTTCTGGTCGAAGCCGGGCAGTCTGTCGAGGCCGGTGCGCAACTGGTGGTGCTGGAAGCCATGAAGATGGAACACAGTATCCGCGCGCCGCATGCCGGGGTGATCAAAGCGCTGTACTGCCAGGAAGGTGAAATGGTCGGCGAAGGCAGCGCTCTGGTTGAATTGGAAGAAGTGTAAATGCGGGGATCGATCCTACGCCTGGCGAGGATCGATCTGACTAGAAACGCGCCGTTGCCTGAACCACTACGCCGATGATTCGACAGTCATCGGTAAACAGGGCTTTCGGCCAGGTCGGATTGAGCGGTATCAGGTAACGCTGGCCGCCCTCTTCGTCCAGCTTGCGGAAGATCGCTTCTTCGCTGTCGGCCCACTGGGCGATCACCAGTTTTCCGGGCACCGCTTCCACCTCCGGATCCACCAGAATCAACATGCCTTCGGCAATGCTCGGGCCGCTGGGTGCGGTCATCGAGTTCCCGGCCACCGTCAGCCAGAACGCCGCCCCACGGGCATGGTAGTCCGTCAGTTGGAAAACCTGCTTGTCCGTCGCAACAACATAGGCAGGCTGACCGTCTTCGCGCACTTCGCACGGCGTCCGCCAATCGCTGACCGGGTAGCGGAAGTACGGGTTGTACTTCTGCGCCAGCGGCATGTCATCGTCCGGCGTGACTTGCGGTTCGCGAATCAACAGCACCACTTCGAGAAAGTCCATCCCGAGTGCTTGCAGCACGCGATTCATTTGCGTGATACCCGGCTCCCGGCGTTTGTTCAGCCAATGGCCGATCCCGCCCTGGGACATGCCGACGCGCTCTCCGAGCTCTGTTTGAGTGATTTTGAGTTCACTCATCTTGGCCTTGACCAACTCAATCCATTTATCCATATCCGGCACCTTACGCGGACGCCTTCGGCCAGCAAAACACATATTGTAGTATTTAAATCCTAGTCACAACTACGCATCGTACTATTCTGAAGCCACGGATTTTCAATCGAACAAGGAGTGGCCCCGATCATGAATATCAGCAGCAAAGACTTGCCCGATCTGCAAATGGACACCACGTTCACCTCGCCACAAGGCAACGCCGCGGCGCAGCGTGCCCTCGACTATTACTTGAAACCTGCTGTGTCAGAACCCGAGGTCGATGAGCGTTTTTTCGACGTCAGACGTCATCTCAGTGGCGAAGAGGCGTTGGTGCACGCCTCGGATCTGTTGCGTTGTGCGGCGGCGACCGCATTCAAGGCCGCAGAGAACCTGCAAGGCGCGAGCCGCGACCTGGCCTTTTCAGTGGTGCACATGGTGGATATGGCGCGGGCAATGGTCGACCATTCGCTCGATGGCGATGAAGTCTGAATAACGGATTTCGAACGGACAGGAAAGAATTTTCCAATCGCGCAGATAAAAACATTTGACTTGCAAATGATAATGATTATTATTGCAGGCAACTGGTCGCGAGATCAGTCGATGGACCAGAGACCTTAGGTCGGTCTTCTGGACTATCTCCTCATCAGGCTAATCACGGTTTTTGACCCGGCTTTTTGCCGGGTCTTTTTTTGCCCGTTTTTCGGGCTTATGGCTTCAGGCTAATGAAGTCTTCAGGTGCTGCAAATTCGATGGCGCGGATAATATCAAAAGAATATCGGTTGGCAAGCCAAGCCCGGCCACATTGGGCCAAACTAATGACAATTAGCACTTGAGAATCAATCGCACAGCCTCTAAGCTGCATCCGCGTCATGGAGGACGCCCCCCGCCACACCCCGCAATTTCCCTCGGTTTCACCTCTGTCTTGCGTGTAAAGTAGCCGCCATAAAAATCATATTCAGGAACCGATTATGACCGTGGCCAAATCTTCGTTCGACATCAGCGCCAACTTCGACAGCGGCAACATCCAAGTCATCGACATCAGCAATCCGCTCAACCCGGTTCTGGCCATCCGTCCAGACACCCGCAGCGCGCATTTCCAGTGGTTCCACTTCAAGGCCAGCGGCCTGCATGTGCATCAGGAACACTGGTTTCGCCTGGTCAACGCCAGCCAGTCCTCCTATAACAAAGCCTGGACCGGCTATCAGGCGGTTGCTTCGTACGATCACGTCAACTGGTTCCGCATTCCGACCCAATTCGAAGGCGACAGCCTGCGTTTCTGCCTCGAAGCCGAGCAGACTCACGCCTGGTTCGCCTACTTCGAACCCTACAGCCGCGGCCGTCACGACTGGCTGATCGAGCAGGCGCTGACCAAGGCCGGCACCGAGTTGCTGGCGACCGGCAAAAGCGTCGAGGGCCGCGACATTCAACTGCTGCGCAAAGGCAGCGGCGCCGAATGCCAGCGCAAAGTCTGGATCATCGCCCAACAGCATCCGGGCGAGCACATGGCCGAATGGTTCATGGAAGGCGTGATCGAGCGTCTGGAAAAACACGAAGATCCGGTACTGAACAAACTGCTCGCCAGCGCCGACCTGTACCTGGTGCCGAACATGAACCCGGACGGCGCTTTCCATGGCCATCTGCGCACCAATGCGATGGGCCAGGACCTGAACCGCGCTTGGCAGAATGCCAGCCAGGAAGTCAGCCCCGAGGTACTTTTTGTCCAGCAGCAGATGGAAAAGTACGGCGTCGATCTGTTCCTGGATGTACACGGCGATGAAGAAATCCCTCACGTATTCACCGCAGGTTGCGAAGGCAATCCGGGTTACACGCCACGGATCGAGAAACTCGAGGAGCATTTCCGCAGCCACCTGAAACACACCACCAAGGACTTTCAGACCAAGTACGGCTACACCCGCGACGAACCGGGCCAGGCCAACATGACCCTGGCGTGCAACAGCGTCGGCCAGAAGTACGACTGCCTGTCGCTGACCCTGGAAATGCCCTTCAAGGATCACGACGACGCGCCAAACCCGGAAACCGGCTGGTCGGGCAAACGCTCGAAACAGCTGGGCAAGGACGTGCTGACCACGATCGCCGATATGGTCGATACCCTGCGCTGATCCCTCCCCCGGTATCTACAAAAGATCGCAGCTTGTCTGCGATCTTTTGCTTTGTGTGGCCCACAGATTCGATCAATCAGGTTGCAAAATAAAACCAAAGTACCTACCGTGATCCTGGTTTCAATTTGAAACCTGAAAAGGATCCGGGTATGAAACCTCAATCACTCAGTAGCCGCGTAGTGCTGCTCTTCGCCGTTGCCTGCGGCTTGGCCGTGGGCAATGTGTATTACGCCCAGCCACTGCTGGATGCCATGGCCGACGCATTCGCCCTGTCGCCGGCGACCATTGGCATCGTTATTACCCTGACGCAGGTGGGATACGGCGTTGGATTGGTGCTGCTGGTGCCGCTCGGCGATCTGCTTAACCGACGGCGATTGATCGTCACGCAAACACTGCTTTCAGCCTGCGCGTTGCTGATGATTGCTTTGGCGCCCAACAGTGTGTGGCTGCTGCTGGGCATGACGCTGACCGGTTTGCTTGCCGTGGTCACGCAAGTGCTGGTGGCCTATGCCGCGACTCTGGCGATCCCGGCACAACGTGGCCGAGTGGTGGGTGTGGTCACCAGCGGCATCGTCGTCGGCATCTTGCTGGCGCGGACTGTCGCAGGAGCAATGGCTGATCTGGCCGGATGGCGCGCAATCTATTGGCTGTCGGCGGGCCTGACGTTATTGATGGCGTTGCTGCTGCTTCGCGTATTGCCCAAGGATGAAGAACCACAACCTGCATCGACCTACCGCGCATTGATCGCCTCGGTATTCGTCCTGTTCAAGGAAGAGCCCGTCCTGCGCCAACGAGCGCTGCTCGCCCTGCTGACGTTCGCCAGCGCCATGGTGCTGTGGACACCGATGGTGTTGCCTTTGGCCGCCCCGCCGCTGTCGCTTTCCCACAGCGAAATCGGATTGTTCGGACTGGCCGGTGCAGCAGGTGCACTGGCTGCTGCGCGTGCCGGACACCTGGCTGATCGCGGTCTGGGCCAATGGGTCAGCGGACTTTCGTTGTTACTGATGCTCGGCTCGTGGCTGCCGATCGCCCTCACCCAGTCTTCGTTATGGGCGTTGTTGCTCGGCGTGATCACCCTGGACCTGGGTCTGCAAGCCGTGCATGTCACCAGCCAGAGCATGATCTACAGCGTGCGACCCGAAGCACAAAGCCGCCTCACCGCCGGTTACATGCTGTTCTATTCGATCGGTAGCGCGCTGGGCTCGATCGGTTCGACCGCCATGTATGCGTGGGCCGGCTGGACCGGCGTGTGCCTGCTCGGCGCCGCAATAAACACCGTCGCCCTCCTCTACTGGTGGAAAACCCTGGCACCACAACCTTGTGGCGAGGGAGCTTGCTCCCCAACCACAGAGGCCCGGTATTAATCGCGATCGCGCCCGCGCAACATGCTGTCGAGCACTTCGTCGCGGCGCACCCAGCCATGAAACAGCGCCGCCGCCAAATGCAGCAGCACCGTCAGGAACAACAGGTAGGCCAGATACCCGTGCGCCTTGCGCAGCAACGCAAACAGCTGCGCATCCGCCGGCACAATCGACGGCAACTGCAACGAACTGCTGAGCATGACGGGCTCGCCTGAAGCACTGATCATCGCCCAGCCGAGCAGCGGCAGCACCAGCATCAGCGCATACAGCAAGACGTGCGAAGCCTTGGCGGCCAGCACCTGCCAGTCCGGCAGGTCCGCCGGCAGCGGTGGCTGGCGAGTCAAGAAACGCACCAGCAGGCGCACGATCACCAGCGCGAGAATCGCAATCCCCAACGGCTTGTGCAGATGGATCAGCCATTCATGCCGTTCTGACACCGAGGTGACCATTCCGGCACCGATAAACAGCATGGCGATGATCATCAGCGCCATCAGCCAGTGCAGCACCCGCGCCAGTAGAGCGAAATGAGTCGGTTGAGTGCTCATTGACGAGCCTCCTGTTTGGCGGCGGGCAACTGGCTGACTTCGCTGGTGCGGCGCAGATAGGAATCGGCGTAACCGGCCGAGCGTGCGGCGAGTAACGGGTCGTCGCTACCTTGAATCCCGGCTGGCAGCACCAACGGGTCGTAGTTGATGTCGCGGCACTCGCCACTGAGTTGCGGCTGGGTCTTTTCCAGCACCAACGTGCCGGCGTTCAATACCTTGCGCCCGGCGGGCCAGGTTTTGCTGGCGTCGTTGACCGGGTCATCGGCATTCGCCAGGGTGATGTTAAGCTGAAAACGCAGCGGCGCAGCAGCCAAGCGTTGCACCAGGTCTTTTTCCAGAAAGTCGGCGCCCTCAGGTGCACTGGCGCCGGCAGCGTCTTGCGCCAACGGCGTCATGCTCCAGCGCACTGCCTGCTTCTTGCCGCTGGCGTCCACCAGATAGAACGCGTTGATGCTGTTATAGGTTTCGGTGGCATAACTGGCCGACGGCTTGGCGGTCTTGACCCACGTCAGAAACGGCACCGCTTCCGGGTGCGAGGCGAAGAATGCCGGCACCTTGGCTTGATCCGGTTTACCGGTGGCCGGGTCCGGCGACTGCGCCTGCTGCAATTGATAGAACGCCTCAGGCGTGCCCACCGGGAACACCGGCATGCTGTTCATCCCGGTGCGCCATTGCTGACCATTGGCCTGGGTAAATCGCAGCGCCAGACTGCGGATCGGCACGCTGCTGTCCGGCGCATAAGGGTTGCCCGCCGGCAGCGCGAAACGCCCGACCACCGGAGTACGCGGCTCATTGAACACCTGCGCGGTGGAGAACACTCGCGCCTCGCCACTGCTCTCGAAATGCCCGATCACGCACACGCCTTTGGCGTGATTACGACGGAATCCCGGGTGCACGCCGTTGTTCTTTTCCAGCACATCGACCAGCGCCTTGGGCGTCAGACGCTGTGGGTCAAAGTTACCGTGAACGTAGGCAAATGCCCCGGCCACGGCAGCGACCACCACGGCAATGCCGCCCAGACGCAGTATCAGGCTCGCCGCACTCAATGGCGGGCGTTGCGGCCCGCCGGGCCTCTTGATATCGGGTGAGATGCGATCAACCATGAAAGACTCCAGGGCCAATGGCCATAGGGAAAGGTGCTATGAGACGCACGCCTCGTAGGTTTATTCCCTTTGAACTGTAGTTTCTTTCACCGCACTACGTGTGATGCTGCGTTTGAGTAATTTAAATATGCTCGAATCGGGGTTCACGCTTCTCCAGAAACGCCTGCATCCCCTCTTTCTGCCCGGGGGTGGCAAACAAGCCATGAAATACCCGACGCTCAAACAATATGCCTTCGCGCAGTGTTGATTCCTGCGCACGATCTACTGCTTCGCGGGCAGCCATCGTCGCCGCGCCTGAAAATCCGGCAATCCGCTGCGCAACCGCCAGTGCCTGTTCGAGCAATTGATCGGTGGCCGTTACACGCGACACCAATCCCGCCTGTTCGGCCTCCCTGGCGTTGATAGAACGTCCGGTGAGAATCATGTCCATGGCTTTTGCCCGACCTATTGCGCGCGTCAACCGTTGAGTTCCGCCCATGCCCGGCATTACACCCAGAGTAATTTCCGGCAACGCAAACTTCGCAGATTCAGCCGCGATGATCACATCACACATCATCGCCAACTCACAGCCACCGCCATAGGCAAAACCCGCGACGGCTGCCACCTTCGGCGTCCGAAATCCGGTGAAAGCATCCCATCCGGCAAAGTAATCTTCCTGGATCATTTCCACGCAGGATTTCGCGTACATTTCCTTGATATCGGCGCCCGCAGCAAAGTACTCCTTCGTACCGGTAATCACGAAACAACCCACATCCGGATCAGCATCCAGCCCACGAAGAGTATCCAACAGCTCCTGCATCATCTGCGCACTCAGGGCATTTCGGGCTTGCGGGCGATTCAGCCGGATCAGCACAACCCGGCCCAGTCGTTCAATCAGTAGATTCATGTTCATCTCATCCTTTGAATAAAGTGTCTGCCAGAAAAAACTTCGCAGCCTTGTCAGGAGTCCCAGATAGCGCCGTAGGCCGGTATGCCCCGAGCTTCCATTTCCTCGACCACGCGCTCAGTCAATGTCTGATTGGAGATGCAAATAACCGCTTCAGCGCCGAACGACTGTACGGCGGTATAGGCCAGAGTCACCAGATCGGGTTTTCCCCGCACGTCCGTGTCCCAGATCAGGGCGTCAGGCTGGGCCTTGAGGATTTCGTCCACCAGCGGATCGCCGTAGGTGGCTCTCGGACTGCGAGTCGACCAGATCAAGCGTATAGGCACTTGTCTGGCCAATAAATGTGGCAGCACCGGTCCGATACCGCTGCCGGTGGCGATATACACCACCGATTTGAACAGCGTTTCAATGTGCGCCACGCCTGCGGTGGTAATGCCCTTGACCCAAACATGCGTTGGCGCCTGCTCGATAAAAGCACCGGTCCAGTCGCCGGCACGGGAAATAATCAATCGGAAACCGTCCTGCCCTGGCGCAGGAATATTGGCGAAGGAATGCCATTCCCACAGCGGACTACGGCTGATGGCCGTCGCGGACCCGGCAAACGGTGTGTGGTGATTGAAGTGGGCAATCACTGCATGTGACGAAGGCCGAACGAGACTGACAGGCACTTTTCGCAAATGCAGCCAGGGCAACGCGATGCTGAACGTCACCAGCAGCAACACCCAGAACGAGGCAGACGCAGAAAGAACGTCCATCATCGCAACCGTCGGATTCTGCTCTCGGGCAGACACCAGCGTCATCGCCCAGAACATCGCAAGTGCAGCCCATCCGGCAAAACGGTGAGTTCGTTCGAATGCATTGTGGAATCGCCCGCGAATTGCCGGCATGGCCATAATTGCCACCAACAACATTAACCCTAGCAGCCCGCCACTCAATCCAATCAAGGTCAGTGAAACACCGCCCGGACCCTGGAACCGCTGCCAGAGCATCGAACCGAACAACAACGCAAACCACGCAATCGCAGCCATCGCCCCACCGCTGTGCAGCCCGCCGAAGTGGTAGACCTTGGCCAGCGTTCGCCGAATCGCCAGCGGCCAGCTGGTGGGCGCCCGGGTAGCCAGCCAGAACAACAGATTGATGAGGTACTGCTGACGAATCAGTATGGCCAGCGACAGGTTAGCAACCACCAGCCCGGACAGCGTCTGCAAATCCGCACCGGCGATCGACCACCATTGCCCGACCTTGATACCGTAAACCAGCGCGGCGATGTTGCAGGCCAGCACCAGCACAACCAGACGATTGTAATGCGAGAACATCGGCAGCGTTCCCAGGCGCCGCCAGAGCACCCGTCGAGCAGGTAAAACGATGTTCAAATCAGGCCCGTTCATGCCTTCACCTGAGCATCGACGCCCGTATTTGACGTTTGATGCGCCACAGCCCACTCGAGCAGTAATCGCTTGTCGATTTTGCCCCGGGACGTGAGCGGAATCTGATCCACAGCGAGAATCAGCGAGGGCACACAATAGTAGGCAAGCCGTGCTTCACAGCAGACTCGCGCCGCATCGACGTCAGTTGTGGCGGGATAGACGAAGGCTACCAGATGACGATTATCGAGCTTCAGTGTGACCGCGCGCTCACAGTTCGCCGCAGACTCCAAGGCCGCAGACACCGAGTCGAGCTCAACCCGAAAGCCCCTGACCTTTACCTGATCATCGACACGCCCCAGGTGCTCAAGCTCACCGTCTGCCGTCCAGCGCCCCAGATCGCGGGTCCGGAACATCACGCGCCCCTCGCCCAGAAATGGGTCGGGCCGATAACGCTCACGGGTCAGTTGAGCATTGCCCAGATAACCCGCCGTCACGCAATCGCCGCCCGCCCACATCTCGCCCTGCTCACCCGGCCCGCAAAGTTGCCCTGCTTCATCGAGCACATACACTGTGTTGTTGGGCGTTGGCTTGCCAATCGTCAGTGCTCCCGAGCCCCGATAGTGCTGCATGGTATTGACGATCGTGGTTTCAGTCGGCCCACACGCATTGTAAAACGTGCAAATCGCTGCCCAGCGATCCGCCAACGGCTGTGGGCAAGGCTCACCCGCCAAAGCGACCACCTTCACTTGGCCACAACGAGCGGGGTCAAGCGTGGCAAGAATCGACGGAGTCGCGATTAACACGTCACACTGTTCAGCGGTCTGCGCGATGTCCTTGCCTCGGATCATAAGCGTCGCACCATGGGCCAGACACCCCAGCACTTCCCAGGCCGCCATATCGAACGCGATGTTGAGGATCTGTCCGACTTTCAACCCCGGTCGCATGCCGAGATTGCCGGGCTCGGTCAGCAGAATGTTGCAGACGTTGCGCTGAGTCACACGTACGCCGTTGGGCAGTCCGGTGGTGCCCGACGTAAACAATACAAAACACAGTGAGTCAGCTGATGATGTTGCGCCAAAGGTATTCGTTTCGTCTGCGGCCACACTGGCGACACGGATGAATTCATCCAGGTGGATGCAGTGTTGTGCCGTGGCCAGCGGAATCGCCGGCGCCAGTTCGGATAGAGTCAGGACTACCCGCACCCGGGCGACGTCCATGATGTGGCGCAATTGCGCAGCGGGGGTAATACCCACATGCTGCGGAATATAGGCGGCCCCGACTTTCAGCGTGGCCAGCATGCCCACCAGCATCGGAATCGACCTTTCGACGAACAGTGCCAAATGGTCGCCCGGTAACACACCTTGTTTGAGCAACACTGCGGCGAGTCGATTAGCCTGGCGGTTCAGTTCGCCGTAGGTGATGGAATGGCCCTGATGCCGAGCGGCGACAGCCTGAGGCCGGGCAACGGCTTGTGCTTCGATTGCACGATGAATCAACGTCGCGTCAGGCTCGACTGTTGGGCCGCAGCCAAAGCGCTGCCATGGGTTGGACTGAACTTTCAACCGGGAATCGAAGCCCCGTGCCGACCGATTAGTTATCGCGAACGCATTCATTGGAAATTTCCCTTTTCTGATTTCAACCATTTTCTGGTCACGTCCGTCATCGGTGGCCCTGGCTGCACCGATAGAAAAACGCGCCTTTCAAATGGGTTGAGCAGGGAAATTGAAATCCATTACACGGACTACAACTCGCGGAGAGCCATCCTACAAAACGAAGGATAAAAACTTACAGCTCCGAGGATGGAATAAGCTTCGCTGAGGGGCGTCTTCCTTCTCAACACTGTCTTTCTGGCTCAGGGTATTGCCTTCGATGAAAACCTCGGCATGAACGCACTCGATGAACAACTTCGTGAGCTGATCCCCAGATTGCGCCGCTTTGCCGTGTCGTTGACGCGCAATGGCAGCAGCGCCGACGATCTGGTGCAGGCGAGTCTGGAGCGAGCCCTGTCGAGTTGGGGTGACAAACGCGCCGACGGCGATTTGCGCGCCTGGTTGTTTTCGATCCTGTACCGGCAGTTTCTCGATGCCCATCGTCGTTCGCGCCGCTATGCGCGGATGCTCGAGTTTTTCACTGGTCGCGACGATGCCGAGCCCTCGGTGGAACGCACCGTGATCGCCCAATCGACCCTGCAAGCCTTCGACCGACTGCCCACCGAGCAGCGCGCCCTGCTGCTCATGATCTCGGTCGAAGGCCTTTCCTACAAAGAGGTCGCCGATATTCTCGGCGCCCCGATCGGCACCGTGATGTCGCGCCTGTCCCGCGCCCGCCAGGCCTTGCGCCAACTCAGCGACGGCGAAATCAGCAGCCCTTCTTTGCGGATACTCAAATGATCAGCATGCCTCCCAACGAGCGTGACCTGCACGCTTATGTCGACCACCTGCTCAGCGACGCCGACCGACGTGCGCTAGAGACCTGGCTGGCCAGCCATCCGGATGAAGCCGCGCAGGTTCGCGCCTGGCAACAGGATGCCCAGCAATTGCGCGCGGCGCTGAGCGGTGCGTTGCAACAACCGATGAATCCAGCGCTTGATCCGGCGATGATTCGCCAGCGTCAGAAGCGCCAGTCACGCCGTCATCTGGCCAGCGCCGCGGTGTTGCTGATCGCGGTGAGCGTCGGCGGTTTCAGCGGCTGGCAGGCGCGGGAAATGACCCTCGTGCGCTCCTCTGTATTACCCATGACCGACGCGTTGCAGGCTTATCGACTGATTGCCCAGCAAGGCATGCTGCCGGCGGATTACCAAGTGGCAGGCGATGGCGATATGCAGCACTGGCTCGACCGCTATTTCACTCAGGCTCGTCGTTTGCCTGATCTGACGGCTGCCGGCTTCCAACCGGTCAGCGGGCGTCTGCTCAGCACCGATGAAGGCCCGGCGGCGATGGTGATGTATGAGGATTCAAGTGGGCACAAAGTGAGCTTCTACGTTCGCCCACCAGGCCCGAAAAACACCTTTTTGCCGCGAGGCAGCCGTAGCGATGGCGATTTGCAGGCCGAGTATTGGTCGGGAGGTGGTTACAACTATGCGATGGTCAGCCCGGTTGATACGCCGGCCGCCCCCCTGCTGAAACAGTTTTGAAACACTGTATAACCTGTGGGAGCGGGCTTGCCCGCGATGGGGCCGGCATGTCCAATACAAATGTCGCCTGATCTGACGTCATCGCGGGCAAGCCCGCTCCCACAGGGTCCATACCGGCCGGCTCAGAACCCCACATCCAGCACCACATTGTCCAGATACGTCCCCGCTGGCGGTGTGGTCTGGTCGGTATAGATCTTCGCGTTGTAATTGAAAATCTGGCTGCCAGTCCCTAGCCCGTTGCCCGGATTGACCTCGGCATCGCTACTCGCCCGACGTGCCGCCCCCACGCTGCCCCAGCGCGTCGTGCCGGCACTTTTGAAAATGTCATAGGCCAGATAGTTGCTCCCGGAAATCATCCGTCGCCGCCCACCCGCGCTGATCGCGTTTTGCCCGTCGCTCAGGCCAACGGTGTAGGCGCTGCCCTTGGTGCAGGCCAGGTTGATGGTCTGTCCGGTGACCGGAGTGAACGCACTGATCACCGGAGCACTGCCGAACGCGATGTTTGGTGCGGTGATCGTGCAATCGTTGGAGACGGTCAGGTTCACGGTCAACGTGGTGGTGCCGCTGTTGATATCGCGGCCCAGGCACACGCTGCCGATGCCGATCCCCGAACAGTAATTCCAGTTCCAGAAGATGCTCAGGGTTTCGGTGTACACCCCCGCTGCGACGTTGCTGCCAATGGTCGTCCCCAGGTAGAGCGGCACGGTTTTCGGAGTCGTACCGCCCAGCAGCCCCAAGGCATCGATGATGCCATTGCGGGCGAAGTCATACGCCGTGCCGCGCGTCAGCGGGTAACTCGTGCTGTTGTTGGCGTAGACCGTGTAACTGATGACATCGCCGGTCGGTCCGAGCAATCCGCTCTGGGTCGACGAGACCGTGCCCCAGAAGTGGTCATTGCTGGTGAGCAGTGACAGCAGCGAGCCGGTGCAGCTCAACCCGCCATTGAGCGTGGAGCTGGGTTGCGATGTGGTGCGCACGGCAATCGAACTGAGCGTTCCGAAGGCCGCCGGTGTGGTGCTGACCACCGAACACAAGGCCTGCGCCGCCCCCGGCAATAACAGCGCCAAACCCAAAAGCCAGCGTGCGCCGATCATTGGCACACCAGTGGGCCGATCAGCGGCACCTGATTCTGGTTCATGTCGACGTTGAACTGCGCCTTGCAGGTTTTGCCGTCGGCCAGCGTCACCTGCAGCGAGTTCTGCGCTTGCAGATTTTCCAGATAGACCAGGCCATCCCAACCGACCACCGTGCGCGTGCCGCTCTGCTCATGCAGCACACCTGCGCCTAACGGCAGTTCACGTTGCTGCGCGTCTACCAGAACAATGCTCGCGGCAATGATTTTGCTCAGTGGGAACTCGAGCAGGTAACCGCTGCCACGGCGTACCGCGATGCGCTGTTCGACGTTGGGGCTGCGCACATTCGGCGGCAGGTTCAGCGGATCGATTTCGTACTTGCCGCGGTAATACGCACTGCTCCACGGCACCAGCAGATGACCGTTTTTATCAGTCTGGCCCACCTGCTGGTTTTCGTAGCGCACCGGAATGTCGGCAAAACCATCGGTGCTGACCACGACAAACGCATCGTCGATACGGTTGGCGGCGAACACTTGCCGATCCATCCACACCAGCGACCCACTGGCATCGGCCCAACGGGTTTCAGCGTCGGACGTGCCATACACCCCGGCCTGCAACTGCACCGATTGCAGACGCCAGGTCACGTCGGCCTGACGATAATCGGCGCCATCACCCTTGGCGTACCCCAGATTGAAGCCGACCCCGCCCTCGGTCGGTACCGAACGACTGTAGTTGACGCGCTGCTGGGTTTGCCCGGTCTTGCTGCGCTCGCTGCTGATCGCCAGGCTGCCACGCAAATCGAACGGGATCACCAGTTGCGCCTGCACGGCCCAGTTGCTGTCGCCGATCTCGCGGTTGGCCGACAGATAAAAACTGCTGTTGCGCCACAACGGTTTGCTCCAGCTCAAATTGAGCAGGCGCGTGCGTGAGTCGTCGGCGGCACGCACATCGAAATAACCGGCACCGAGGCTGCCCCAGCGATCCAGGTTGAGGCTCAGCGTGGCCTGCTCGCTGCGGCGGCTGAGGCTGATGTAGGGGCTGTCGACCACGGTCAGGTCAGCGTATTGATCGTGACGTTGCAGGCGCTGGTAAGAAAAGCTGAAACGCTGATTGCTGTACTGATAACCGAGGCTCAATTGTTCGCCGCCGTCACCGTCGAAACGGCTCTGACTGATGGCGCTGTTGAGCACGCCGAAATTGCCCAGGCGCAGGTTTCCGCCGAGGCCGCCGAGGGTCAGGTTTTCCGCGGCTTCGGCGTGGCTCTCCAGGGTGAAGCTGTCGCTGACGCCGTAGCGCAGACTGCCGGAGGTGACGCCCGGCCCATAGTTGAAATCCTTCAGTGCGTAGTCGCGGCGCAAGGTACCGGCCGCCACGGAAAAGTCGCTCAGGCCCTTTTGCAGCAAACTGCTGGTCACATAAAACGGCACCGTGGTCGACACCTGCCGCCCCAGCGCATCCGTGGTAACCACCACCGCTTCGCCGGCACCGTTGATGAACGGAATGTTGGTCAGCGTATACGGCCCGGGCTGCAGATCCGCGCTGCTGGATTTGTAGCCATTGATGAACAGATCCACCGAGGATGGCACCGCCGCCTCCCCGGCAAACTGTGGCAGCGGATAGGTCACCAGGTCCGGCCGGACAGCAAAATCCCGGGAGAACTGCACACCGCCCAGACGCACCGAACTGCTCCAGGGCAAGGCGCCGCTGATCACGTCGCCCGCCTCGTAGGTGAGCATTCGCTCGTCATCGGAGTAACGCCATGTGGTGTCGTAACGCAGGTAGCCGTTGTTCATCGTATTGAGCGAATCACCGGACAAGGTGCGTCGGTATTGCCCGGTATTGGACAACGTGCCCCAACTGTCGAACAGCCGCACCTCGTTCCACGCCGCCAGATAGGTGCCTGCATCGTCGGTGTCGTTGAGGTACAGGTCATAGTTGAACAGCGCGCCGAAACTGCTCAGTGCCGGGGTGCGCGGGTAGTTCTGGCGATTGCCGATGAACTGCTCCGGCAACCACTCCGGCGGCACATCCAGCAACAGGCGCTGGCCGACACTGTCGTAATCGCTGTGCAGCCCCGGCAGGCTGTCGAGGTCGACTTCGGCACCGATACCGTCGGGCAGTTTCATGCCGGTTTCGCGTAACGCCGTGCTCGGCAGAAACAGCCGCCCTCCGCGCTGATCCACCGCCACCACACGTCCGGTATTCATCTGGTTGACCACCAGTTCGAGAAACAACTGTGCATCGCTGACGGCCTCCATGCCGCTGGGAGGCGGCGGCAGTTCACCGGCCCCGGATGGTTGAACGAACACCAGGCAACACGCGCCGGTCATGAGCCACAACGGACGCCGAATACGGCGAGCCCATCCTGGGCTCATACGCGCTTTACGTCCGTCAATGGACTGATTCCTCTTGATACTTCCCTAACCAAACTCAGATATCACTGACACCACCCAACCCATGTGGCGAGGGAGCTTGCTCCCGCTCGACGGCGCAGCCGTCTCAAAATCAGTCACCTGAATTTGACTGAGTCACTGCAGTCATCTGTTTTGGGGCCGCTTCGCAGCCCAGCGGGAGCAAGCTCCCTCGCCACAAAAAGCACAGCGGAAAAATCTTCATCCGGCTACCGTGCCGGGCTGATGCTCTGTACCTGCGGCGCCCCATTGACCCGCACCTGCAACGCCGAATCACCCGCCGCAGCACCCGGTGCCGGCCAGCGCATCACCGCGCCCGGCAACACGTACCCCAGCAGCCCCTCGGCCAATGGTTTGCTCTGCCCGCCCTGTTTGATCGCCACATCGGTCAACCGCGCATGCACCGCACCCTGGTTGCGCACCTCTACATACGGCCGTCCCTCCACTGCCACCGTGCGCCAGCTCAATTGCGGCAGGCCGATGCCTTTCGGATCACGCGGGCGAGTGCTGTCCTCTTTGCTCCACAGCCCTGCGCCGTAGGCAAACAGCGGCACCGAATAGCGCATCTGGAATCGAATGGCGGCAGCGGTCTTGCCGCCGTCAGCAGAGCTCGGTTGTGCGGAGGGGATTTCGTCGATGATGATTCGATAAGCCAGCTCCTGCCCCGGCGGCACCTCTTTGGTTCGGGTCAGGCGCACCAGTTGTTTTTGCCCCGGCTCGATCTTCGCCACCGGCGGGCTGCCGATCACGTCACGTTGATTCTGGTATTGCTCCTCGAAACCGCTCTGACTCCAACTGAAAACGCGAATCTGCAAATTGGCGGTTTCGTTACCACGGTTTTCCAGCCATAACGCACTGGCCTGCTGATCGGCTTCCAGCACCGGGTCAATCGGCCAGATCAATACCGAACTGGCGGCATGCGTATTACCGGCCGCGAGCATGAACAGCGCCAACATCGCGCACTGAACCAGTGAATGCCGTGATGTAACTGATCCCATAGACCTGCTCCTTGTCGGCAATCCAGACTTCGCCTCACCACGACAGCTGCACCTGCAACACGTCGCTGTACGTCCCCCCAGGCTGATTGCCCGGCAATTGCACCTGACCGTAAATCGGCAGGCTGATGTTGTTCGCATCGCTGTAGGCCACTGCCACGCTCTGGCCGATGCCCAGGCTCTGGCTGTACGCCGCATCACGAAACAGCGCATACGCCACCCGCGCACTGCCACTGTTGATCTGCATGTGCCGGCCGCTGCTGTTGTACTGACCGCCATCGACGCTCATGTTCAGCGTCACTCCCGGGGTGCATTGCAATTGCACGCCCCCGGTCAGCGCGACCTGCACCGTGCCGGTGGCCAGGGCCGAACGCGTACCGAAATTCAGCCCGCCATAGTTCGACACCCCGCCCACCACCAGACACCCCGCGGTGACCGTGGCGCTGACCTGAAAACTCTGACTGGTCGCCGCGGTCAGCGGCAGCGGCGCACTGCCCGCACAAAGCAGGAGCAGCGCGATGCAGCATTGGCGGCGCATGGCATCAGAACGTCAGTTCAACAGCGACAGTGTCGGTGTAGGTCCCCGCCGGCAAACCGGCCTTGCCCACCGCCTGACCGTAGATATTCACCGTTTGCGCCACGCCGGTGCTGGCGGCCAGATTGATCGTGCCGTCAATCGCCAACAGCTGCGAGTGCCCGGCATCGGTGTACAAGTCGTACGGCACATAATTGGCGACGCCGTCGAACAGTGCGCGCGTACCGCCCGGTGACATGCCGTCATGGGAGCCGGCCCGGACCTTGACCGTCGGTGTGGTGCCACTGGAGCAAAGAATCGACAACGCCCCGCCGCCACCGCCCAGCACTTGCCCGGCGGCGGTGGTGAACAGGCTGTTGGCGGTGCCGAAGTTCAACGCACCGAAATTCAGACCGGTCGAACCGCCGGAGCCGTTGACCTGACAACTGCTGGTCAGGATCAGGCTCGAGGTGATCTGGCCGGTGACAGTGGTAGCGGCATGAGCACTGGAAACCAGCGCCAGCCCAAGCAGTGACAAACCTATCCTTGATGCATACATACGCATGGTGTCCGTCCTCTACGGGGTTACCAGTCGAGCGTCACCGTCAGGGTGTCGGTATAGACACCTGCCGGGACCGCGCGGGTATTCGCCACCACCGAGCCAAATACCGGAATCGGTATCTGCGCACCGCTGGTGACAGCGAAATTGTGTTGTTGGCCGATGCTGTAGCTCCGGGCGCCGGAGGGATCGACAAACAGTTGGTAGGGAATGGTCTGGCGGCCGTTGCTAAGGCGCCGGGTATTGCCGTCACCATGAGTGCCACCGTCGATGGTGACGGTGAAACCGGTGACCGAGGGGTTGCAGGCGACATTGAGTCTGCCGCTGCTGTCACCGTCGAGGCTGGCCTTGATCGGTGCGTTCCAGGTCGGGCCCTGAAGGCCGAAGTCAAGCTTGCCCAGGTCGCTGACCGGGCTGGAGGGGTTGCCGGTGTTGGTCACTTCGCAACCGGCAATGAGGATCAACCGCGCATGAATCTGCCCGCTCACCGCCGCTTGTGCGTCGTCCGCGAGTAATGCCAGCGTACCTGCCGCCACGACCATCCAGTGCTTGCCTGTCATTGTGTCCGTCCCTGCTCCTTGAGGAATGACTCAACCGCCCCGTTCATTGCTGAACACCTTCCTTGCACAACCCGCATCCGGCGGATTGCCAATCACCACCTGGCGATCACCAGGTGACCGTCACTTTGACCAGATCCGAATAGCGACTGACCTTCGGTACTTGCGCCAGACGTTCGATCCGCGCATACAGCGGCAACTCCACGGTGCCCGTATCCGGCACCCGACCGCTGACGGGCACATCCACCACCAGCGGCACCCGCCGCGCGGCGTCCTGATACAAGCGGTACGGAATCGGCTTGCTGTCAGCCGCCCCGGCCATGTAGCGGACTTCGCCGACACCGCCGTGCAAACCGCCATCGACGCGCATCTGATACGGCGTGTCCGGGTTGCATTCCAGGCGTGGCAGCCGTTGATTGGTCAAGGCCGCTCCGAGTGGCCCGGCCGGATCGTCGAGACGCGCGGTGCTGCCGAAATCAAGCAAGCCGAGCTGCTCGATGCCGGCCTCGCGCTGCTGGCCGATCAACTGGCAGCCGCGCTGCACGTCGACGCGTACCTCGACCTGAAGATCCGCCGCGTATACGGGTGCAACACACGCACCCAGCAGGCCCATGACCACACGTAGATTCACTGCCCGGTTCCTTGTCAGCGAGCGCTTGCGTTGTCGTTACTGCGTTTCAGGTTAGCAACGGACGGCGATTGCGCCAGTCGATTGGATCCATGACCAGGACAGGATATGTTTCGAGAGGTTGGCAACAGGCCGAATCATCTCGCTAAAAATAGCTGTACGCGCCGCACAATATTGTTCACTGACCGCCCATTTTCGACCGCCCGCGCTGGAGCGTAAGTTACGCGCCTGGTTACACTGTGCTGCCGCGCCCCCGGGGGCCGGATTGATGACTCGGAGTAACGCACAGTGCCCGCCCAACCGCCGAAACGTTCACGACTGTCGCAGCGCTGGCCGGCGTGGCGTCGCCTGTTCGGCAAAGGCCTGCCCGCCAGCACTGGCCATGACGCCAGTGCCCAGTCGATCCGCGATTACTTCCGCAACAAGGCGCGCAGCCAAGGCTACACCCTCAGCCATGCCCAGCAGCGAGTGATCGATTGCATGGCGCAGCAGGCCAGCCTGCTGTTCGGCGCTTCAACGCACACCCCGCCGAGCCTTTATCTGCACGGAGCGGTCGGACGCGGCAAGAGCTGGTTGCTGGATGGCTTTTTTCAGGCGCTGCCGATCACGCAGAAGCGGCGCCTGCATTTCCATGAGTTCTTTGCGCAATTGCATCAGGGCATGTTCCGCCATCGCCAGCAGGACGACGCCCTGGCCATCACCCTCGATGAACTGCTGCAGGACTGTCGAGTGCTGTGTTTCGACGAGTTTCATGTGCATGACATTGGCGACGCGATGCTCATCACACGGTTGTTCAAGGCTTTGTTCCAACGCGGGATTTTACTGCTGGTCACTTCCAACTATCCGCCTGAAGGTTTGCTGCCCAACCCGCTCTATCACGCGCGTTTCAAACCGGTGATCGAGCTGATCAATTCGCGCATGCAGGTCATGGAAGTCGGCGGCCCACACGACTACCGCACTCAGGCGCACAACTCTGTGCATCAACTGTTCACGCAGGGCCATTACGTGTGGCCTGCCACGCCAGCCCAACGTCAGGCGCTGAATCTGCCAGCAGAGCACGCGCCAGCCATTTCGTTGATGGTCGGTACGCGGCCGTTTCGGGCACGGCTGCATGAGGAGCGGCGTGTCGCTTTTACCTTCGACGATCTGTGCGAACAGCCGACAGCCGTGATGGATTATCTAGAGCTGTGTCGGCGTTTCGACCACTGGATCATCGACCACCTGCCGCTACTGGACGCGTGCTCGATTGCCGCGCAACAACGCTTCATCAACGTGATCGACGTGCTGTACGACCAGGATAAACACCTGACACTGCTGGGCCGACTGCCGCTGCACGAAAGCCTGGCGGGCAACGCCATCGACCTGGCCCGCACCCGCAGCCGACTGGGCCAGTTGCAGAACCTGACAACCACTCCCCACCACCTGTAGGTGCAATTTCGCACTTGGGTCTGCGCCGGGCAGGCGTCTGCCGTTATGATGTCGCCCATTCCCAGCGAACCCTTTATTGCGAAGTCCTTCATGCATACCCTTGCTCAATTGCGCGCCGGCGAATTGTCGGGCATTACACGGCTGGATCTGTCCTGCGGCCTGACCGAGTTTCCGCCACAGATCTTCGACCTCGCCGACACCCTCGAGGTGCTCAACCTCAGCGGCAATGCCTTGAGCAGCCTGCCGGATGATCTGCATCGCCTGACCCGGCTGCGTGTGCTGTTCTGCTCCGACAACCAGTTCACGGAACTGCCCGCCTGTCTCGGCCAATGCGCCGCGCTGAGCATGATCGGCTTCAAGGCCAACCGCATCGTCGAGGTACCCGGTACCGCGCTGCCGCCGTTACTGCGCTGGCTGATCCTTACCGACAACTGCATCGAAACCCTGCCGAACGAACTCGGTGAGCGCCCTTACCTGCAAAAACTCATGCTGGCGGGCAATCGCCTGCAAGCGCTGCCATCGTCGCTGAGCCAATGCCATCGCCTGGAACTGATCCGCATCGCCGCCAACCGCCTGACCGAGTTGCCGCAGTCTCTGCTGACGTTGCCGAGCCTGACGTGGCTGGCTTACGCCGGCAACCCGCTGGAAACCGAGGCCGATGCCGCTGCCCTTGAAGCCACACCGCTGATCGACTGGTCGGCGCTGCGTCTGGAGCAACAACTGGGCGAAGGCGCCTCCGGGGTGATTTCCCGGGCGATCTGGCTGCGCGCCGATGGCTCGGAGCAACCGGTCGCGGTGAAACTGTACAAAGGCGAGATGACCAGCGACGGCTCGCCGCTGCACGAAATGAACGCGTGCATCACCGCAGGATTGCACCCGAATCTGATTCGCGTGGAAGGCCGTATTCAGGGGCATCCCGATGGCCAGCACGGTCTGGTGATGCAGCTGATTGATCCGAGCTTTCGCAACCTTGCGGCATTGCCGAGCCTGGCGTCGTGCTCGCGGGATGTCTATGCCGAGGATCGCCGTTTCACCGCCGAGGTGGCGCTGAGCATTGCCAAGGGCATCGCCGCAGCGGCCGAGCATCTGCATCAGCAAGGCATCACCCACGGCGATCTCTATGGGCACAACATTCTGTTGAACGATCAGGGTGAGTGTCTGCTGGGGGATTTCGGCGCGGCGTCGTTTCATGCCACCACGGACAACGTCGAAACGCGCGCGCTGCAACGCATCGAAGTACGGGCGTTCGGGATTCTGCTTGGGGAGCTGCTGGCGCGGATCGACTCAGGCTTGAGCGATGAGCGGCGTGTGGTGCTGGAAGCACTGGAGCGGCGCTGCTGTCAGCCGGATGTGCTGGCGCGGCCGGGGTTCAGTGAAGTGGTGCAGCAATTGCACAATCTCTGACTCATACAAACCCTGTGGCGAGGGAGCTTGCTCCCGCTCGGCTGCGCAGCAGTCGTCGCTTTGGGACGGCTTCGCCATCCAGCGGGAGCAAGCTCCCTCGCCACAGGACAGTTTTGCAGCAGATCAGCCAGCCAGACCGACGAACATATCCTGCACGTCGTCATGGTTGTCGAGGCCTTCCAGGAACGCTTCAACTTCAGCCATCTGCTCATCGCTCAAACCGCTGACCGGGTTCTTCGGCTGGTAGCCCAGCTTGGCCGACAGCACGGTGAAACCTTGTTCCGGCAGGGCTTTCTGCACCGAATCCAGATCGGTCGGATCGGTCAGGAACAGGGTCGCGCCCTCTTCGCCCGCTTCAAAATCCTGGGCACCGGCTTCGATCGCGGCCATTTCCGGATCGGCGTCCGGGCTGTCCGGCGACGCTTCGATCATGCCCACATGGTTGAAATCCCAGGCCACGGAGCCCGAAGCACCCAGTTGCCCTTTGCGGAACGCCACGCGGATTTCCGCGACGGTGCGGTTGATGTTGTCGGTCACACACTCGACGATCAACGGTACCTGGTGCGGGGCAAAACCTTCGTAGGTCACGCGATGGTATTGCACGGTCTCGCCCAACAGACCTGCGCCTTTCTTGATGGCGCGATCCAGGGTTTCCTTCGGCATCGAGGCTTTCTTGGCCTGTTCGACCACCAGACGCAGGTGTGCGTTGGTGGTGGTATCGGCACCGTTGCGGGCAGCAATGGTGATTTCTTTCACCAGTTTGCCGAAGATTTTGCCCTTGGCGTTGGCTGCCGCTTCTTTGTGTTTAACCTTCCACTGTGCGCCCATTACTCACTCTCTTGATCTGTGGCGCCGAGACATCTATTGGCCGACGCGTGCCGGCCAGTTTATACGGCCTAAAGTCGGCAATCGACCAAAAAAATCCGATGTGGAATCGACTTCTTCACCAGAGCTTGTAGGGCGATTCTGAAAAACCCCTTTGACATAACCATTCAGCGCTGGGGTTTCGTACCCTCTGAGACCCGTATTGCCTCACAGAGCCCGCTCGAATGCTCAATGACAAGGAAAGTCCGTTCACCCTCACCCTGACTGATAGCGGATTGTGCCTGCCGGTATTGGGTTTTCACGGCGAGGAAGCGCTCAACCAGCCCTATCGCTTCGACATCGAACTGATTGGCCTGGCGCCCGCCGTGACGCCGGGCGCATTGTTGCAGCAGCCCGTATTTCTGCGCCTGGACGACCAGCACGGCATTCACGGCATGGTCCACAGTGCCAGTTGCGAACATCGCGGCACCCACCGGATCGGCTATCGACTTGTCGTGGTGCCAGCCCTGCAAAAGTTGGCGCAACCCAGCAAACGGCGTGTCTTCGTACAACAGAGCGTGCCGCAGATTCTGCAGCAGTTGCTCATGGAAAATACCTTGCCCGGCGATGGCTATCGGATTGAAATGACCGTGGGCCACTACCCGGCACGGCCGTTCTGCATCCAGTTCGACGAGAGCGATCTGGCGCTGCTGCACAGGCTTTGTGAAGAGGAAGGTATCCATTATCACTTTGAACACCGGGCGGACAATCACGTTGTCGTGTTCGCCGATGACAGCTTGAGCCTCCCGCAGGAGCCGGCGCTGGTACCGTTCACCGATGAGGCGCAAGCGCCCTTGCCGAGTGTCAGCGCGCTTTACCAGCATCACCACGCCGCGCCTGTTGCGACGCTGCACGCCGTGCGCAATCGAGGGCCGCAGGCAAGCAGCGAAGCGGCCGCCAATCAGACCCCGGTCAATGCGCAGCCAAGCCTGCCGTCACTGGAGCAACGCCACAGTGAACAGCGCAGTCGGCGTCACCTGGAGCGACAACGTTGCCAACATCGTTCGATCAATGGCCGCAGTGACTGTATCGGTTTACTCAGCGGGCATTTGCTGCAAGTGACGGAGCATCCGATCAACAGCTTCAACGAACAATGGCGGATCACCTCGATACGCCACCAGGGTCAGCACCCATCGATTCTTGACCCGCGTCCGAGCGAACATCGCTATCACAACGACTTCACCGCTCAGCCCTGGTCAAGCGACTTCCGCCCGCCGCTCAAACAACCGCGCCCCGGCATCGCCGGCTATCATCTGGCGCAAGTGCTTGGCACGACGGGGCATCCGGCGCGACTCGACGAACAAGGGCGCGTCGCTGTCAGGTTGTGGCCGGCGCAACCATCGTCAACCGCCGATACCGATGCGATCTGGCTACCGGTTGCCATGACCCGAGCCAACGGCCGAGTCGCGTCCGATGACTTGCCTTGTGCGGGCAGTGAAGTGTGGGTGAGCTTCCTCGACGGCGATCCGGACCGACCGATTCTATGCCTGGGCACCCAGCGCAATCCGCCCTCACAAAAAACACAGCCCATGCACGACGACAGCTTGTTGCTCGACTGGCTGCTCAATCAGCCGCACCCCCTGTAAACGCTGCAATGGATTGCCGGACCCACCCCTGTGGAGCTGCCGCAGGCTGCGATCTTTTGATGTTGATGTTAAAAAACAGATCAAAAGATCGCAGCCTGCGGCAGCTCCTACATAGGACGCGGTGAGATGAATTTATGGGGATCAGCCTTTGTCGGCCTTGCCGGCGGCAGCGGCGAATTTGGCCAGACGTACGTCCAGATGCCGGGGGCGCCGGCCATGATCTTCGGCGCGTTCCTTGCGGCGGATCGCGTTGCGCACCATCAGGGAACCGAGGTAGCGGATCGGCTCCGGCGGGAAATAACCCAACGGCCCGTTGACCAGCGGTGAACGCGTCCACGGGTTATCCAGGCCCTGCACCAGCGACGCGAGAATCTGCCCGCCCATGTGACACGGGCCGACACCGCTGCCGGAGTAACCAAACCCGTAAAACACATTACCGCTACTGTTCATCTGGCCAAAGAACGGCAAGCCGGTGACCGAGCGATCCGATGGCCCGTTCCACGTCGCATCGATTTTCACCTCGGCAAACGCCGGGAAAAAGTCGCCTAGGCTTTGCTTGAGCAGCCCCGCATACGGCGACGGCTGATCGAACACCGGCAGCATTCGCCCGCCATAGGCAAAGGTGTTGCCGCCCTTGCCGAGCATGATCCGGCCGTCCGCCGTGTTGTGGTAGTAGTGCACGAAAATCCGCGAGTCGAGCACGGTGACGCCACTGGTCAAACCGATTTCCTGCAACAGATCCGGACGCGGTTCGGTGATCAGCATGTCGCTGGAGACAATCGCCACACTGCGTTCGAACTGTGGAAAGGCACGCGCCATCCACGCGTTCATCGCCAGCACCACGCGGTCGGCGATGACGTTGCCGTTCGCGGTCTGGATACGCGCCGGGCGCCCTTCCTCGAGGCCGGTCATCGCGGTGTTTTCGTGGATTTTCACTCCCAATTGCAATGCCACCCGGCGCAGTCCGCGCACCAGTTTGCCCGGTTGCACACTGGCCGCCGCCGGCGAAAACCAGCCTTCCAGGTGCTTGCCCGACCCGGCCATTCGCTGCACATCGGCGACCGGACGCTGGCTGAACGAGTTGATCCCGTTGCGCTCCAGCGCCGCGATCACGGCATCCGTCGAGCCGACCTGCGCCTGATTGGTCGCGGTGTACAAGGTGCCGTCGAGACGGTATTCGGCATCGACGCCGTACTGCTCGCAGAACTCGCCGATGGCATGAATGCTGCGCTCGGATTCCTTGACCAGGCGCACTGCTTCCTCGACGCCAAACAAGCGCTCGAGGGTGAAATACTTGGCCGACCACGACAGTGCACAGCCGCCGTTGCGTCCACTGGCGCCGGCGCCGCAGATGTCGGCCTCGATCAACAACACATCGAGTTCGGGGTTCTGTTGCTTGAGCATGATTGCCGTCCACAACCCGGTATAACCACCGCCGACGATGCACACATCGGTGCGGACTTCGCCGTGCAGCGGTGGACAAGTCGCCGACGTATCGGCCTGCAGGGCCTGCTCCAGCCAAAACGGTCTCATGGATTTTCTCCAGTCAGTGGGCCACGACACAGCCTGCCGCGAACGCCGCAGCAGGCCGCGAGGCAAAGGGTTTTCAGGTACGCAGCGGTTTGATCGTCAGCGGGCAATTGGGAATCGACGCGCGCGGCTCCATCACCCCGACCGGGCGACTGTTCCAGTGTGGGATCAGTACGAGCGCCGAGAACAGAGCGCAGCCGGCGAAGACGATGAACACCGTCACCGAATCGAAGTAACCCGGCAGCAAGCCACCGAGCACCGCGCCGACCGAGCCGCAGCCGTTGACGAATCCGGCCGCCGTGGCGCCAGCCTTGGCTTTGCCGAAGTCGATGGCGGCCGCACCGCTGATCATCGAGTCCGGACCGTACAGAGTCAGGCCCATGACAAACAGCAACGCCACCACCAGCAACACGCTGCCGGTGTGCAGGGCACCCATGAACAGCGCCAGCGTCACCGTAAGCGCCAGCAGACTCAGCACGCAGGCCGGCATGCGCCGGGCACCGAAAAGTTTGTCCGAAGCCAGCCCGATCATGATCGGCCCGAGCAACCCGGCCAGTTCAAAGGAGGTGGGAATGATCGCCGCGCCAACCTTGCCGACGCTGGGCATTTGCTCGAAAACGATCACCGGGCCCCATAACAGAATCGCGTAACGCGCCGGTTTCAGCATGAAATACGCAAGGCCCAGCACCAGCACCGTGCGGTTGCGCAGGATCTCCTTCAGCGGCTCCCAGACACTGAGTTTGCTGTTGGCTTCGGTCTCAGCAGCGCTCAGTTCCGGTTCGGGTTCCACCGCCGGCAGACCGACGTCTTCCGGTTTATCGCGCTGGAAGATAAAGAACAGAACAGCCACCACGGCGACCACTACCGCACTGGAGATAAACGCCGCGTGCCAGCTACCGATCAGCGTGTAAGCCCACCAACCGGCGAATGGCGACGCCACCAGACCGCCAAACGCGTAGCAGGAACTCCACAACCCGAGCACTCGCCCGCGCTGTGCGGAAGGGAAAAAACTGCCGAGGTTTTTACACAGGCCCGACCATCCCGTGGACTGCGCCAAGCCCTGAATCAACATGCAGGTGGCGAAGATCGGCAGCGTCGCGAAGTTGCCCATCACCAGCGCCGCCGCCGCGGAAATCAGCAACCCACCAAGTACGACGACCCGCGGACCAAAGCGATCAGCGAGCATGCCCCAGGTGAATTGGCCAATGGCATAAGCCGCCAGATAGATCGCATCGAGGTTGGCCATGGTCATCTTGTCGAGCATGAACGTCGGGTCTTCGCCGATGCCCAGTTTGGCCACAGAGAACGCTTTACGAGTGAAGTAGAAAGCGGCGTACGCCAGCCAGGTGATCGCGAAAATCTGCATGCGCCAACGCGCAATAGTGCCGATGTGCTTATTCATTGTGGTTCTGACCTCAGCGTGTGAGTGTGCCGGCAGAATCGTTGAGTAAACGCCAGTGTTTTTTATTGTTGAGCACTGCGATATCACCCCATCCCTATGGCGATACCGGTCAGATGAGTCCTGCTGTTGCACGCGCAGGCTCATCGCCAACCCTGCTGCCCGACCGGGCAGTCAGCGATGGCGTGAGCCGATCAAAGCAATTACTGTTTAATAAATAAAATCGATTTATCGTATTTCACAAATAAGCTCAGCTTGTTACTGACCGTTTAATCAGGAGTCACCATGTCTGTCTCCCACGCTCAGCTCAAAGCGTTTCATGCCGTGGCCGTACACGGAAGCTTCACCAAAGCCGCCGAGCGGCTTTTCCTCACGCAACCGGCGATTTCCGACCAGGTGCGCAAACTCGAAGAACGCTTCGGCGTTCTGCTGTTTCATCGCAATAAACGTTCGGTACGCCTGACGGATCTGGGCGAGCGCTTGCTGGCGATCACCCAGCGTCTGTTTGTGATTGAAGCCGAAGCGCAGGAATTGTTGCAGGAGTCCCAGGCGTTGCAGACCGGCAGCCTGATTCTGGCGGTGGACGCGCCAGTGCATGTGCTGCCGCAGATCGCACGGTTTTGCGAACGTTATCCGGGGATCAGCGTGAAGATCGAGACGGGCAACACCGACGAATCGCTGTTTCGGCTGTTCAACTATCAGGCCGATCTGGCGCTGCTGGGCCGCGATGTCAGTGATGAACGCTTACTGTGCGTGCCATTGCGCAACGACCCGATGGTGGCGTTCGTGTCGCGCAATCATCCGTGGGCCGAACGCGAGTCGATCTGTCTGGCCGACCTCGATGACACGCCGCTGGTGTTGCGCGAACACGGTTCGGTAACGCGGCAGACGCTGGAAGAGGAAATGGCCCGGGCCGGATTTAGCATACGCCCGGCCATTCAGGTCGAGGGCCGGGAAGCGGCACGCGAGGCAGTGGTGGTGGGGATTGGTGTCGGGGTGGTTTCGGCGGCGGAGTTTGGTGCGGATTCGCGGGTGTGTGCGTTGCCGATCATCGATTGCACCCGGCGGTTGACCGAAACGCTGGTGTGTTTGCGTGAACAGAGTTCGCGGCGAGTGGTGGCGACGTTTCTCGACATGGTTCGCGAGAGTCTTGTGTAATCAGCGCCGGCCTCTTCGCGAGCAGGCTCGCTCCCACATTGGAACGGGTTCCTCCAGAAAAACGCGGTCGAATGTGGGAGCGAGCCTGCTCGCGAAGGGAGTACCACGGTTTATCAGGCTGGGGCCAAGCCGAAAAACGCCTGAATCAGGCGCAACTCCCGCCGCCGTTCCATGCACCCGATCATGTGCCGATTGACCAGACCCTCGCCAACAATCGGTATCGCCACCACTCGCGGGTCATGGCTGACCTCCACCGAGGACACCACGCCCACACCCAGTTCTGCCGCCACGGCTTCCGTCACTGCCTCGCGGCTATCCAGCTCCAGCAGCACCCGTGGCTGGATCGAAGCCTGCGTACAGGCCTGGTCAAACGTGCGCCGGGTGATCGAACTCGGCTCACGCAGCACCATGATCACCTGATCCAGCTCTTTGAGTCTCACGTCTGAAGATTGCGCCGTCCACGGATGTCCCGCCGGCACCAGCGCACAAATCCGCGACTCGCTCAGCGCCTGCAAATGCAGACCTTTACGCGGTTCGACTTCGGTCAGCACGGCCACGTCGGCGTGTTCGGACAACAGTGCCGCCAGGGTTTCCTGGGCATTGCCCAACCGCAGATTGACCGTGATGCCCGGATAACGCGCACGCAGACTGGCGAGCATCGGCATCACCATGTGCGGGCCATCCGCCGCCACTTCCAGGCGCCCGGTAAGCAGTTGCCGGTTGGCTTCGAGCATCGTCTGCGCTTCTTCCGCCAGCCCGAACATCGCCCGGGTAATGGCCGCCAGTTTGGTGCCCTCCTCCGTCAGCTCCACTCGTCGCGCAGTACGTCGCAGCAAAGTGATCTGGTAGTGCTCCTCCAGCGCCTTGATGTGCCCGGTGACCGCCGGTTGGCTGATAAACAGGCGTGCGGCGGCGCGGGTGAAGCTGCCTTCGCGGGCCACGGCATCAAAGGCGCGGAGCTGGAACAAGTTCATGAATAACTCTCACTGATGGCTGGCATAACAACAAACAATTTGATTGATGCAACGGCGAATTGCAACGTATGCCCCGTAGCTTCATCCCACAGCGCAATCCGAGGACACACGAATGAGTATCGCCGAACCCATCCTGCTCACTCCCGGCCCGTTGACCACTTCGGCCCGCACCCGACAGGCGATGATGGTCGACTGGGGGTCATGGGATGACCGCTTCAATCAACTGACCGCCAGCCTTTGCGAACAATTGCTGGCGATCCTCAACGGCGCGGCGACCCATGAATGCGTGCCCCTGCAAGGCAGCGGCACCTTTGCGGTGGAAGCGGCCATTGGCACGCTGGTGCCGCGCAACGGCAAAGTGCTGGTGCTGATCAACGGCGCCTATGGCAAGCGTCTGGCAAAGATCTGCGACGTGCTCGGCCGCCCCTTCAGCACCTTCGAAACCGCTGAAGACGAACCGACGACCGCCGCTGACGTCGATCGTCTGCTGCGCGCCGACGGCACCATCACCCACGTCGCGTTGATCCACTGCGAAACCAGCACCGGCATCCTCAATCCGCTGCCAGAGATTGCCCAGGTTGTTCAGCGACACGGCAAACGCTTGATCATCGATGCCATGAGTTCCTTCGGCGCACTGCCGGTGGATGCGCAGAACGTACCGTTCGATGCGTTGATTGCCGCGTCCGGAAAATGCCTTGAAGGTGTGCCGGGGATGGGGTTTGTCTTCGCTCGCAAAGAGTCGCTGGCTGCTGCTTGCGGCAATTCGCATTCGCTGGCGATGGACCTGTTCGATCAGCACACCTACATGAAAAAAACCGGCCAATGGCGCTTTACCCCGCCGACCCATGTGGTCGCGGCGCTGCATGAAGCCCTGTTGCAATACAACGAAGAAGGTGGCCTGCCGGCACGGCATGCGCGCTACGCCGCCAACTGTCAGACATTGATGAAGGAGATGGCCAAACTTGGTTTGCGCAGCTTCCTGCCGGCGGCCATTCAGGCGCCGATCATCGCCACGTTTCATGCGCCGAAAGATCCGCGTTACCAGTTCAAGGATTTCTACGAGCGGGTCAAAGCCAAGGGTTACATCCTCTACCCCGGCAAACTGACCCAGGTCGAAACGTTCCGCGTTGGCTGCATCGGCCACGTCAGCCCGGACGAAATGCGCCAGGCCGTCGCCGCCGTGGGCGAAGTGCTGCGCGAGATGGAAGTGCTCGACATCTGATTACCACCACAAATCCCCTGTAGGAGTGAGCCTGCTCGCGATGAGGCCGTGTCAGTCGACGAAGATGTTGAATGATCAACCGCTATCGCGAGCAGGCTCACTCCTACATTTGAATTGCCTTGCCAACTCAGGAATTGATTGCCATGAATTATGTAAACCCAACCAAGCTGCAAGCCGCGATCCTCGACTGGGCCGGCACCGTTGTCGATTTTGGCTCGTTCGCACCGACGCAGATTTTTGTCGAAGCCTTTGCCGAGTTCGACGTGCAAGTCTCCATCGAAGAAGCCCGCGGGCCGATGGGCATGGGCAAGTGGGACCACATCCGCACCCTGTGCGATCAGCCGCAAGTGGCCGAGCGTTATCGCAAAGCGTTCGGCCGCACGCCGACCGACGATGACGTCACCGCGATCTACAACCGCTTCATGCCCCTGCAAATCGAGAAGATCGCCGAGCACTCGGCGCTGATTCCCGGCGCGCTGGAAACCATTGCCAACCTGCGTCAACAGGGCATCAAGATCGGCTCCTGCTCCGGCTACCCGAAACAGGTCATGGACAAAGTCGTCGAACTGGCCGCCACCAACGGTTACGTCGCCGACCACGTCGTGGCCACCGACGAAGTACCCAACGGCCGCCCATGGCCAGCGCAGGCACTGGCAAACGTGATTGCCCTGGGCATCGATGACGTGGCGGCGTGCGTGAAGATCGACGACACCGTGCCGGGTATCCTTGAAGGCCGTCGCGCCGGGATGTGGACGGTGGCACTGATCTGCTCCGGTAACGCACTGGGCCTTGATTACGCCGGTTTCCGCGCGCTGGGCAGCGATGAACTGGCCAGTGAACGCAAGCGTATCCACGCCTTGTTCGAGGGTTCGCGCCCGCACTACATGATCGACACCATCACTGACTTGCCGGAAGTGATCGCCGACATCAACAAGCGTCTTGCCAACGGTGAGATGCCGCAAAGCAGCTGATTGCGCAGCCTGCGGCAAACAAAAACGCCAGTGTCTGCACGACACTGGCGTTTTTTTTGGGCAAACCACTGATTTCGCGCAGTGAAAGAGTTTTTAGACTCGGGCAAATCGGCCAAAGCGGATTACAGTTAAAGCATGCCGTCGCTCAAGAACGGTACGTTTCGACCCTGATCTGTGAGGAAACACCGTATGCCGTGGACAAGTTCCGAATCTCGCTACAGCACCGTGTCGGTCCTGCTGCACTGGCTGATGCTGGTGTTGTTGGTGCTGGTGTACGCCAGCATGGAATTGCGCGGGCTGTTTCCCAAAGGCAGCGGCGGCCGCACGCTGATCCGCGAAGTGCATTACATGCTCGGCCTGACCGTGTTCGTGCTGGTGTGGTTTCGCCTGCTCGCACGCAGCCTCGGTCCGGCACCGAGAATTTTTCCGGCCTCGCCGCAGTGGCAGACCGCGCTGGCGCGGCTGATGCACTGGGCGTTGTACCTGTTCATGATCAGCATGCCGATTCTCGGCTGGTTGATTACCAGCGCCGAAGGGCATCAGGTGATGTTCTACGGGTTTGATCTGCCACTGCTGGTGAATGAGGACAAAGCGTTCGCCAAGCAGGTCGAGCACTGGCACGTACTGATCGGTACCATCGGTTACTGGTTGATCGGGCTACACGCACTGGCGGGGCTTTATCATCACTATGTGGTGGGCGATAACACCTTGTTGCGGATGATGCCCAAACGCGGCTAAAACACTTTTGGAGCCTGCTGGATTCCCTGTGGTGAGGGGATTTATCCCCTCACCACAATGTATTCCCTCATGACGGAGATACTGTGCAATCAGGGGACGCGGTTGAATCCCCGGCGCCCCTGCAATCCGCCGGTATGCACGAAAATCAGCCGCGTGCCGCTGGCTAATCTGCCCGCCTCGACGTGGCTTTTCAGCGCCAGCAACGCCTTGCCGGTGTAAAGCGGCTCCAGCGGCACACCGCTCGCCTGCTCACTACGGTCGATAAACTCAAGCAGCCCGGCATCGACCTTGGCAAAACCACCGCGACTGGCATTGATCAGTTGATACCCTGCATCGGCCAACCCTGCTTCGCGCAGAATCGCCTCAACCTGCGGCGCCACACCGTGATCCTCCGGCACCGCCAGCGCGCCATACACCGGATGCTCACCAGCCTCGGCCAGCACCAGCCCCGCCAAAGTGGTGCCGGTGCCACAGGCCAGCCACCATCCGTGATAATCGCTCCAGCCAAGATTCGCCAATTGCGCATCCACCTGAACCTTCAGCGCTGCGCAGCCCAATGCCCCGGGCAATCCACCGCCGCCCTCCGGCACCGCATACAGCGTCGGATAGTGCGCCTGCCACGGTTCCCAGAACCCCGGTTCATGCCGCGCCCGATAACCGGCGTAACCCAGCCAGTGCAGGTGCATGCCGAACGCCTGTAAATCTCTCACCGTGGGCGTTTCCTGCGCATGTCCACGCAACAGCCCGACGGTTTGAAAGCCCAGACGCTTGCCCGCCGCCGCCAACGCATGCAGATGATTGGAGTGCGCGCCGCCGAGGCTGATGATGCCTTCGGCACCGGCCCGTTCGGCGGCTTTGAGGTGCTGGGTGAGTTTGAACCACTTGTTGCCGCTGATCAGTGGATCGACCTGATCCAGGCGCAGGATCGCCACTTCAACATTGGCGGCGGTGAGCCAGTCGAGCGAGAGTAATTCGAGAGGGGCTTGGGGTAGCCAATCGGAGGGAGGCAAAAACATGAGCGGCGATTCGATCTGAACAGAGCCAGCATTCTAGTCGCTCATAAGCAGCCATCGCGAGCAGGCTCACTCCTACATTTGAAATGCGTCCACCTGTAGGAGTGAGCCTGCTCGCGATAGCCATTGGCACGCTTGGCCTGCAAAATCAGAGTTCGGCTGCCAGACGCGAGCCCTGGTTGATCGCGCGTTTGGCATCCAGCTCCGCCGCCACATCCGCACCGCCGATCAGGTGCACGTTCTGCCCGGCCGCAACCAGCCCATCATGCAGCTCACGCAACGGATCCTGACCCGCGCAGATCACGATATTGTCCACCGCCAGCACCTGCGGCTCGCCGGTTTCACCGATGCGGATGTGCAGGCCCGCGTCGTCGATGCTCAGGTATTCAACGCTGTTGAGCATCTGCACCTGCTTGTTCTTCAGACCGGTGCGATGAATCCAGCCGGTGGTCTTGCCCAGACCGTCGCCGACCTTGGTTTTCTTGCGCTGCAACAGGAACACCTCGCGGGCCGGCGCATGTGGCTCAGGTTTGATCCCGGCCACACCACCCCGTGCCTCGAGGTGGGTATCGATGCCCCACTCCTTCCAGAACGCGGCGCGATCCTGGCTGGTCGCCACACCTTGATGGACGAGGAATTCCGAGACGTCGAAACCGATACCGCCAGCGCCAATCACTGCGACACGCTTGCCGACCGGTTTGCGCTCAAGAATCACGTCGAGATAGCTCAACACCTTGGCATTCTCGACGCCCTGAATCGCCGGCACACGCGGCGCAATACCGGTGGCGAGGATGATCTCGTCGTACCCGCCTTCCACCAGTTTCGCCACGTCGACGCGGGTGTTCAGGCACACCTCGACGTGGGTGGTCTGCAGCTTGCGCTTGAAGTAACGCAGGGTTTCGAAAAACTCTTCCTTGCCCGGCACACGCTTGGCGATGTTGAACTGGCCGCCGATTTCGCTGGCCGAATCGAACAAGGTCACCTGATGGCCACGCTCGGCCGCCACGGTAGCGGCGGACAACCCGGCAGGGCCGGCACCGACCACGGCGATTTTCTTGATGTGATGCACCGGCAAATAGTTAAGCTCGGTTTCGTGGCAGGCACGCGGGTTGACCAGGCAACTGGTCAGCTTGCCGCCGAAGGTGTGGTCGAGGCACGCCTGGTTGCAACCGATGCAGGTGTTGATTTCGTCGGCACGGCCTTCGGCAGCCTTGTTGACGAAGTCCGGATCGGCCAGGAACGGCCGCGCCATCGAAACCATGTCAGCATCGCCTTCAGCGAGAATCTGCTCGGCGATTTCCGGGGTGTTGATGCGGTTGGTGGTGATCAGCGGAATGTTCACCGAACCACGCAGCTTGGCCGTGACCTTGCTGAATGCCGCGCGCGGCACTTTGGTGGCGATGGTTGGAATTCGCGCTTCGTGCCAGCCGATACCGGTGTTGATGATGGTCGCGCCGGCCTGCTCGATGGCTTTAGCCAAAGTGACTATCTCTTCCCAGGTGCTACCGCCCTCGACCAGATCGAGCATCGACAGACGGAAGATGATGATGAAATTCGGGCCGACGGCCTCGCGGACACGACGAACGATTTCCACCGGCAGGCGCATACGGTTTTCGTAGCTGCCGCCCCAACGGTCGGTGCGGTGGTTGGTGTGCGCGGCGAGGAACTGGTTAATGAAATAACCTTCCGAGCCCATGATCTCGACGCCGTCGTACTCGGCGGTCTGCGCCAGCACCGAGCAGGTGACGAAATCACTGATCTGCTTCTCGATGCCTTCTTCGTCCAGCTCTTTTGGCTTGAACGGGTTGATCGGCGCCTGAATTGCACTCGGCGCAACCTGTTTCGGGCTGTAGGCATAACGCCCGGCGTGGAGGATCTGCATGCAGATCTTGCCGCCCGCCTCGTGCACCGCGCGAGTGACGATGCGGTGCTTGAGCGCTTCTTCCTCGGTGGTCAGCTTGGCCGCGCCGGAGTAAACGCCGCCCTCGTCGTTCGGGCCGATACCGCCGGTGACCATCAGGCCGACACCGCCACGGGCACGCTCGGCGAAGTACGCCGCCATGCGTTCGAAACCACCCGGCTTTTCTTCCAGACCGGTGTGCATCGAGCCCATCAGGGTGCGGTTGCGCAACGTGGTGAATCCCAGGTCCAGCGGGGCCAACAGGTGCGGGTAATGGGCGGTCATCGGTAACTCCACAACGAGCGATCACGGAAAAATTGCGGGAGCTCTGCGTCCCCCGTCAGTCATGTTCGACAGACTAAGAGTCGCATCGCTGTCACTCAATGACCGTAACTGACAACTTAATGATCAAAATGCGCAGCGCCCCTTGGCAACCAACGCCATGGGCCCTACCCTAGTCGCCACACCCTGTACCCGGCTGTTGTTGGTTTTCATGCGCAAACTTTTGTACCTGTTTTTTTCCATGGCCATTGTCGCCGCCCTGACCACCTACGCCATGTGGGCGGCGGACCGGCCCCTGGGTCATTACCTGTCGGACTTGCGCATCAAACTGGCGGTTGACCAAGGCACGCCGGCCGACCGTGGCAATCTGCTGGGCATTCAGCCGGAACTGTTCCCCACCGATTATCAAAGCCCCGAGCGCCTGCATCGCAAACTCGCGGCCTATTTGCAGCAAGCACAGGATCAGGGCTTGTTGAATGACAAGACCGTGGTGGTGTTGCCAGAGCATGTCGGCACCTGGCTGATGATCAGCGGCGAAAAGGACGAGTTGTATCAGGCCCCGACCGTCGCCGAAGCGATGAACTGGCTGGCGGCGAGCAATCCACTGCTGTTCGCCCGCGCCTGGCTCAGCGCCAAGGGCAGCGACCGCCTGGATGACGCACATCTGCGCATGAAGTCCAAGTCGATGGCCAAGGATTACCAGGCATTGTTCGGCGGTCTGGCCAAGGAATTTCATGTCACGCTGGTCGCAGGCTCCATCGTCTTGCCCGAGCCGAGCATTCGCGACGGCCAGCTCAAACCCGGCAGCGGCGCGCTGTTCAACAGCAGCGTGGTGTTTGGTCGCGACGGTGTGCCGCTCGGCCAGCCGCAACGGCAGATGCATCCGGTCTTTGATCAGCGCGAGGTCATTCAGGCGAGTGAGCAGACAATCAACGTTGTCGACACCCCGGCCGGGCGTCTCGGCGTGCTGATCGGCAGCGACAGCTGGTACCCGGACAACTACCGCAAACTCGACGAACAAGGTGCGCAACTGGTTGCGGTGCCGGCGCAGGTGTTCGGGCATGGCACTTGGGACAAGCCATGGCGTGGCTATAAGGGGTCGAGCACGCCGAGTTCAGTCAGCCTCAAACCCGGCGAGGTCAGTGAAGGTCAGGCCTGGCATCGCCTGACCCTCATCGCGCAACCACCGAGCAGCCGCGCCGTCGCTGGCATGAGTGTGTTCCTGCGCGGGCAGTTCTGGGACATATCGAGTTCGGGCCAAAGTTTCCTCAGTAGCAACGGTCAGCAGTTCGCCGATGGCGAAGCCCGTGGCGCCCGTTTGCTGAATATCTGGTTGTAAACGATGAAACCGCTACCGATGCGCCTCGGGGATCTGTCGGTGGGTTTCGTTCATAGCCTCGCCGATGCCGTGCGCAGTCATGGCGCCGATCCCCAACCGCTGCTTGAGCAATACGGTCTGGACGCCGCTCGTATGGCCGAGGCCGGGGCACGGCTATCGATTCCGCGTTATATGCGTTTGGGTCATAGCGCGATTCAACTGACGGACGATCCGGCATTGGGCCTGCGCATGGGCCAGCTCAGTCGCCTGAGCCAGGCGGGATTGGCCGGTGTGACCGCCGCGCAGGCGCCGACCGTACGTGAAGCAGCCCGTTGCCTGATTCGTTTCGAGCCTTTGTACGGCTCCAACTATCGTGGCCAGTCGAGTTTCCACGAAGACGCCAACGGTGCGTGGCTGCGCTTCTATTCGATCAGCCCGTACAACGCCTACAACCGTTTTGTGGTGGATTCGATCATCGCCGGCTGGCTGCAGCAGTTATCCAGCGTCAGCCGCGAACCGCTGCGAGCCGAGCGCATCGAGATCGAGTTCGACGAACCAGGTTATCGCGATGCCTATGCAACCCTGGGAGACAGCCCGATTCAGTTCGGTGCCGAACGCAATCAACTTCGCCTGAGCCTGAGCAGCCTCGCCCAGCGCAACCCCGAGCACTGCCCAAGTACCTGGCAGCACTTGCTGCAACTGTGTGAACGGGAACTGGAACAACTGACCCGCACCCGCAGCCTGCGCGAGCGCATCACGCAATTGCTCGGGCCGTTGCTCAACGGTGGGCGGGAACCGGATCTGGAGGAAGTGGCCGCGCGTCTGAAGCTGCCGACCTGGACCTTGCGACGCAAACTGGCCGAGGAAGGCACTCAGTTTCGCGCGATCCTCAATGACACTCGCCGTGACCTGGCCATGACCTACATCCGCGACACGGAACTGGCGTTCGGCGAGATCGCTTACCTGCTGGGGTTTGCTTCAGCCGAAGCATTCCAGCGAGCATTCAAGCGCTGGAGCGGCCAGACGCCTGGCGAATTCCGCCGCAGTCATCGTAAAACCGCGTGAAGCTGCGAGTTACAAGCGGCTAGCTGCAAGCCAAAGATCAAAGCTCGGTCGCATCTTCCGCAGGCTCTGGCGGATCCAGCTCAAAGGCCTGGTATTCGAGCAGTTCTTCTTGATAGTCGTCCATCGTGTAATCCCCTACTGCTCTCTTCGTTTGTACCCCGAGCATATCGTGCCCGTATGAAGGAAAAGTGAAACGTGTCCTTCATGGATAAAACGTAGCAGGCGGTCAGGAATTTATCGCGGGATTTTTGTCAGGGGAATGTAACGAGATTTGCCTGTGCAGGAGCTGCCGCAGGCTGCGATCTTTTGATCTTGCTTGAGATCAGGACCAAAAGATCGCAGCCTTCGGCAGCTTCAGGTTCAAGCCGGGATTAGTGACCGGGCAATGCCGGAATCGGCTCGGACGGTGGTGGGATGTCCGTCGGATTGGCCGGTGGCGTAATGGTTTCGGTGGTCGGTGCAGGTTCTGCGCTTGGTGCCGGAGTGATCGGCGCAGCTTCCGCTGGCGGCGTAACCGGCTCCGAACTGACCGGGGCGGTCTCGGCGGGCGCTGGGGCGGTCACAGCCGGGCTTGCCGGTGCGGGAGCAGGTTCCGCAGCTGGAGCCAGAGGCGCCGGAGCGACTTTCGGCTCAGGTACACCCAGATCGGTCTTCGGTTTCTCTTCGATATGCGCCGCTTTTTTCGTCTCTGCCGGCAGGAACTGCTCGACCAGGGTGAAGAAACGCTCGTAGAACTTCTGCGCCGTCACCGTTTCGCTGGCGACCTTGACCATCGAATCGTCCGAGGAGCCGATCGGCATCGACACAGAGCCCAACACACCGACGCCCAGGCTGGCGGAATTGTTGGTTTTCTTCAGTGCGTAGCGATCCTGCAGGGCGTTGGCGAACACCGTGGCGTGGTGCTTGCCGCTGGCGTCCTCGGCACAGACCACGTTGAAACTGATTTCCAGGTGAGTTTCGCCGGTCTGCTGGAAGCTCTTGTGGCCGCTGACCAGTTTCGGGTCACTGCTGGTGATGATGTAGCCCTGACTGAGCAACGCCCGTCGTGCCGCTTCGCAACTGGCGGTGTCAGTCACCGGATAATTGCGCGAGAACGTACCGGAGTCATCGAAGTTTTCATGCTCATACATCGGCTTGTCTTTCGAACAGCCGGCAACAGCGGTCAACAACAGCGCCAACCCGACAACACGCATGGGAGTGGAAATCAACATTGAACATCCTGAGGGAAAACAGTCCGGGGCGTATTGTGCAACAGATCGTGACCCCGCGGCGTATGGATTAGTGTCTTAAAACGGTTACAACTCTATCGACCTTCTGCGTCGGGAAAAAGTCGCATTGATAAATGATCGATGAAAACCCGTAATTTGGCGGTGGCATGTCGACTTGACGGCCACAACACCCAAAACTGCCCGGTGTGCTCCAGATACGACTCCAGCACCCGCTGCAAGCGTCCCTGCGTGACCGCTTCATGGGTCATGAAATCCGGCAGGCAGGCAATGCCCATACCGGCCAATGCCGCGTGGGCAACGGCCTCAATGGAAGTGCTGACCAGCCGCGCCGGCAATATCGGCTCTGCCGTAAAGGGTTCTCTGCGCAAGGGCCACGTTTCCAGTTTGCCGGTGGCGTGGAAGGTGTGCCGTAAACACGCGTGAGCCGCCAGATCGGCGGGGGTTTGTGGTACGCCGCGTTGCTGCAAATAAGCCGGACTGGCCACCAACACCATATGAAACTCGCCCAACGGTCGTGCCATCAGCCGCGAATCCCGCGGTTGGCCGGTACGGATAACGGCATCGAAGCCCTCCTCCACCACGTCGACCATGCGATCGGTCAGGTCCAGATCCAGCTCGATCTGCGGATACTGCGTCATGAATTCATTCATGACCGGCATCACCAACCCATGCACCTGCGGCAGGCTGATCCGCAACTTGCCGTGGGGCTGCGAAGCGGCATCGCACAGCTCGAACTCCGCCGCCTCGACTTCCGCGAGAATCTTGCGGCAACGCTCGAGAAACAGTGCACCTTCACTGGTCAGGGTGATGCTGCGCGTGGTGCGATGAAACAGCCGCACGCCCAGCCGCGCCTCAAGTCGCGCAATGCTTTTACCCACCGCTGAGGAGGACACCCCTTGCAGCCGGCCAGCCTCGGTGAAACTGCGCGTTTCGGCGACCTGAACAAACACCGAAATACTGCCCAGACTATCCATACCCAACTTCCATTAAAGACATTCGTGTCCGATATGTTCGGAACCATAACCCGTTTTTCGCCAATGCGCAGCGCTCTACCCTGTGTCCCTCGTCAACTCTGCACAGGGATGCTGGCTCATGAACGACGCACCACTCACCTGCACCACGCTCGATAATCCACCCGCAACTGAACGCTTACCCCTCGTCGCGTTACTGGCACTGGCGACCGCCGGCTTCATAACCGTGATGACCGAAGCCATGCCGGCCGGCCTGTTGCCACAGATGAGCAGTGGCCTGAACGTCTCTCAAGCGCTGATCGGGCAACTGGTCACCCTCTACGCCATCGGCTCGATCGTCGCCGCCATTCCGCTGACCATCGCCACTCGCAGTTGGCGTCGCCGACCACTGCTGTTGTCCGCCATCGGTGGCTTTGCCATCGCCAACAGCATTACCGCCGTGTCGGAGCTGTACTGGCTGACCCTGACTGCACGGTTCATCGCCGGCGTATTTGCCGGCCTGCTCTGGGCCCTGCTCGCCGGCTACGCGAGCCGAATGGTCGCCCCGCACCTGCAAGGCCGCGCAATCACCGTGGCCATGCTCGGCGCACCGCTTGCGCTGTCACTGGGAATCCCCGCCGGCACCCTGCTTGGCACCCTGATTGGCTGGCGCCTGAGCTTCGCAATCATGAGCGCATTGACCGTGCTGCTGGTGATCTGGGTACGCTGGCAAGTGCCAGACTTCCCGGGCGAGCGAGCCGGCAAACAGCTGCCGCTGCGTCAGGTGTTTACCCTGCCCGGCGTACGATCGGTGCTGTTCGTAACCCTGTCCTACGTGGTCGCACACAATCTTCTGTACACCTACATCGCACCGTTCCTGCAACCATCGGGGTTGGGTGGGGAAATTGACCGGGTGTTACTGGTGTTCGGCGTGGCATCCGTGCTGAGCCTGTGGATCGTCGGCAGCCTGATCGACCGCTGGCTGCGCGAACTGGTACTGATCAGCGCAATACTCTTCATGGTTGCAGCCATTGCCCTGGGTATCTGGCGCGAATCGCCAAGCGTGGTCTACATCGCCACAGCCGTGTGGGGACTGGCATTCGGCGCCATGCCCTCGCTGCTGCAAACAGCTTCAGCGAAGACCGCGAAAGACGCCGCCGACACTGCACAGTCAATGCTGGTCACACTCTGGAATGTCGGCATTGCCGGCGGTGGACTGGCAGGAGGCCTGCTGCTGGACAGCATTGGGATCGGGCACTTTCCGTGGATCGTCGCGGCGCTACTGGTCTCGACTTTGTACGCCGCTATCAATGCCCGACAACATGGATTTCCACGAGCGGGATAAATCCTCATCGATGTAAAGGATAGATGTCAACCTATGGACATGAGTGGAACCCGTACCAACTCTCGTTTCCCGCTGAATAGACCATGGCCATGGATATCCCCCCTATGAAGGGCTTTCAGAGTCTAATTTGTCCATACCGAAATCTGCTGTTGACCGCGGACAGCACAGCTCGTTGCCTAGTGGAATCATTCGTGACAGGCAGCTATCGGCCAAAAGCGTTCACTCCGTCTCCCTTACGAAACCGGGGAGTCTCAGTCACCGGTTTCGGGTACACCGGGCGGCCCTACACGTCCTTTTTCCTATGCTCTTGGCTTAGCACTGAGCAATGCTTCGCAGCTCACTAAAACCTAGCCTATGAGCATGCGCTGTGACGGCAACGGGAATTGAATAGGAAATAGGCACACTGAGTTCATCAGCATGTACCCGCACCAAAATTGACGTGAGGTCCGCGGGAGGAGTTATCAAAAAAACGTCGCTGCTCAGAACCTCTTCGCCTGCATGGATTTTCCCGAAATTAAACACAGCGGTTGTCCGATCAAAATCTTCCTGGACGTCGAAATGAGCATGCGCCGGATTGATAACATTCGGTACGGTGAGGTTAAATTCGGTACTCGGCAGTTCGGCCGTCTCAGATACCAATCGGAGCGTCCCTGCAGGTTCAAATCCGAGGTGAACTCTCACACTGTTTGCCGGTGCATTCCCTTTGTTTGCTACTCGAACACGAAATCCAAATGCGCCCGTTTTCTCCTGTTCGTGTACCGCCAGCTCCCGATAAAACTGTCTGTTGTTCATGACAGATTGATTCATTACATAGCCGTGTGCTGGAGCCTTGTAGTCGGGATAGTCCTCGAGCAGCAGATGTTTGTATTCGAACTGAAACCCATTATTGATCGTCGACTGATCGTCGAGCCTAAACATATCGATGCTGAGCTGCGGATTGCCTGCCGCCATTCTCTGAGCATCGATTGCGCCCATTTTTGCGATCTGTTCCGGATCCGCAATTGTTGTTGACGAGCCACGGCGGACGTATACGGCGTTCTGATCAACATTCCCAAATTTTTTCTTGGCAAATATCGGGCGCTCCTGCACCTCGATTGTGTAAAGTCCGAGAGACTGGTTTCTGTAGGTGACGGGTCTGTAGGAGAAAACTATAGGTCGGTTCGTTTTGGTGTTTATGAGCTCTTGAAGCCTGGAATCATCGGGATGGCGGTCTACAGGAAAAATTGACTGATCTTTGTTATCTACCCCGATCAAAATATATGCCGGTTCAGACCGCCAGGTATTGCAGAACGCAAGGATATCTTTGAGCAGCTCGCTTTTGGGGATGGGATCAGCCCCGTCAGTTATGTACCCCTGCCTTTTGTAGTCCAAGGTGATGCCTTCGCCGGTATAAAGCAGCCGTTCAATCAAATCTTCATCGGTCATTGCAGCACCATGTTGAAAAAATCAGAGATCCCCCACATTCCCTATCGGCGAGGGAGCTTCTTTGTCACAAAGTAACCAGTGGACTTTTCATACGTCACATCCTTACAGGATGGGCACTCGATTTCAGTGCTCGTGGGCCTGTCAAAGCCGTCACCATTGTTTTCAACAATCTCAAACTTTTCGCCACATTTTTCACATTTTTTTGTACGCATAATTTCGTCTACTCTCAAACTATTTTCCGATATCTGATCACGGGGAAGCTGCTTCGAGCGTCAGCTGCGTTTGGGACAACCGCCCTGTTCCTGCTGCCAAAGCCCGCGACGGCAGGCTGACGGTGCAGCTGATGTTCCGTGGTTAACGCCTTTCTCCTGATCTAGCAGAAAAAAACCAGGCTAAACCGATAAGTAAGACCGAGAGAATCGTTGCCAGCGCATGTAGCAGAGAGGCGAACCAGAAAATTGGCGCACCATTGCTATGCCAATCGGTAATCGGAAGCTCCGTAATCACAGATTTTGGTTGGCAAGCTGCAAGCGCGTTATTGAATGCCTCCGCACCTAGTGCTCTCATGCTCTGGAGATCGGCCTTAGGGCATGCGGTGAACGAAGGAAGAGTTGTTTCAAACTTCGTTACATAGCCGTCAAAGGGAAAGTGAAGCAACATCACCAAGATCGACGCAGCAAGTGTTACAAGCAAAGCAACCCGCTGGTGTGTATTAATAGCAGAAGTTCTTTGCATAGCGTTTTCCTTTGTTTCAAAGCTGCATTTGCAAAGCGTTCAATGACTGTCCCGGCCAGCTAGATTGGGAAATGAACGCTTTCCAGTGCAGCCCAAGAGGATGGCCAGATTCCCATCAGCTTTTGATTCTTTCAAAACAAACCACTTCCAGATCCCGCAAGGCGTAAAAATGGGCCTGGTTCTCCAGAACAGCTTTTCGGACTGCTCGGATAGCAGAGCTTCTTGAAACGCGAAAGCAGAGCCAGCAAAGAAAGGCGCCGATCAAGCACCACCACCAAGCCATCAGAAACGCCATAGCAACACCCGCAATAAGCGCAAACGGCGCGGCGATGCCACAAATCGGACCAAGCGCCCCTGTCTTAAGCCCGTTGGAAGCTGCGCGGAGTGCTAGACCACGATCCACGTACAACCCCAATTCGCCTCTGTCGTATGCTTGAATTGTATCCGCCCACGACATTGAGTTTGCCCTCGACCGCTCACCGAACAGGTTTCTTTCACTCATCCGACATTCCTTCGTTTTGGCGGACGCGAAATTGGGCGTCCCTTTACTGCCTCGGCCCAGCGGTTCGACGGCTGATCCGGGACGTTGCTGGTCTTTTCCTATGCGTCCGCAATTTCGGCTCGCATGATGGCTATCTTCGGTACTAGTCGCTTACGAATTCCATCAATCAATTCGGTTATCTGTTCACATTCTTCTTTCGTAAAACGCCAGAATGGTGCACCACGCAAATCGGTGAGCGCCTTAGAATCTATGCGCCAAGGCTGGACTTTATGGTGCTTGCTGTCCGAATGTGCATACACCTCATGGCGAAGACCCATCATCCGCTTATGCAGAGCTGCCGCGCCGTGATCTTCTGGCAAAAAACATGCTGGAAGACTCGGCCACCCGTAGCTTTTGGTGAATGCCCTCGCATAGCTAACAACAAGTGCCGTCACAAATGCGGATTGCTGAATGTAGATAGAACCACGCCGCTCCCAAGGCGCAGAGTGCCAACCTTTTTTCAGTAGATGTTGAGCGTATTGGCGTGCGATGCCCAAATCTTCGGCGGCAACATAGAGACGCTCATACAGCCTCTGCTTTTCTTCATTCATGGCCGATGCAATGTCCAAGCCTTTTCCCCAACTACACTACTTAGACGTACTCTTGAGCCTCAGCCCAATCGAGCAGTTCGTCGAGATTCGACAGCGACTCTTTAGCATCATCGAGGCCTTGTTCTGCCGCCAAAAGCAAGTACTTCTTCGAGTTTAGCAGGGTATCCCGACCCGACTCTGACAGCCTGCCACCCCCGGCTCTGATGTCAGCGGATGCGACGCTCATCAAGTGTTTGGCTAAGTTGTATTGGGTGTCCGCATCGCCCTGGTTGGCGGCCATTTCGGAGTACCTGACAAAAAATTCGCTCAGGTCTTTCAAAATCACGTCGTTGGTCTCTCGTTCCATCATGTCCAGATAGAACTGGGATAAAAAAATCTGACAAATGTGGTTGCCCTTGTCTGCCTCAGACCTCAGTACCTGACCAGCTTTGGCATTGCCCTCGGTCGTCAAGAGTTCCTGAATATCGGCAACCGTTCTAATTTTTCTTCTGAAAAACCCAAACATTTCAACTCCCTTTTAATTTTCCCTATCATTCCGAAGGTGTTCCAGGCCCCCCTACCAAAGGTAGGGGAAGAGGAACTCGATTGAGTGCCGCGAAAGGTTCAGGGATACCGGCCTGCGTCCGTCGAGGATGATCAAACCCTCCTTTGCCATCTGGCTCAACAGACCCCGGGTGGTGCGCTCCCCAACGCCAAGGCTGGCCTGCAACTCGGCACGTGGCTGGTCGCCCATATGGAGCAAGGTTTTGTAAACGTTCCTGGCCTCGATCCGGAGCTCTGGCAGTGCATTGCCCTTGCCATCTGAAAGCGCGCCGCGACTGCGCATCTCGAAGTACACATCGATCCGTTCGCCCAGCTTTTCCGGATCAAGCTGCGCGCTGAAGTACTGAACCTGGTCCAGCGCAGTCTCGGTGAAGTACCGGGTCCAGCGCATCAGACCGCTATCCGACAAGATGCCGCGACCGTCCTGGTCGCCTTTCCGAGGGTGGTCGGCTGCATTGAGCATGTCGTAATACACCGTGGTGTTTCTGGCGAAGCCACGGCTCATCGACCACAACCCATAGCCGCCAAAACCAGAGGCCTTCAGGTACTGGTCGGTGAACAGACGCCCTGTGCGGCCGTTTCCGTCCATGAAGGGGTGGATCCACATCAGCCGGTGGTGCGCTGCAGCGGCTGCGAGGAAACGCGACAGCCCGTGAATCCGATCCAGTCGGTAAACTCGCTCGAATTGGCCAAGGTGGGCCTGCATCTGCTCAGCGGTCGGGGCGATATGTTGGCCAACCTTGACGCCGTACTCGCGGAAAACGCCGGGAACCATACGGATGGTGTCGCCTTGTTCGTTAACTTGGATATCCAGCATTTCCTCTGGCACACCGACGTAGAACTCGCGGTGCAGGCGCGAGATGGTGTCCCGAGTGCAGACATCGACCGGGTCGATCGGGTCGTCGGTGAGGCGGCGCTGCGCTTCAATGTGGCGCTTGATCTCCAAGAAGTCCTCGCTGACTTTGACCTCCTGGGGCGCGTCTACAACCTGTTCGGCGCGCAGAATGTCAGCCGGTACTGTGGAGTTACCCTCGATCTTGTTGCTGTAGTACGAATTCACCACACGCAGTAGGTTGGTCATCGGCACGCGCAGCGGGCGCGGGATCTTGCCGTGGAGTTCCGCATCAAGGCGCATGACCTTGACGATCTGATCCTGTAGCTCTTCTGAAGCCTTGTCTTGGGGAATATATGGCGTGAATGACATTTGCCGCTTACCTACCTTGCGCTATGCCCTATAAATAAAGGCCTAAATCAATTTTACGGCGATTATTTTGCCGGTTCGCTTGCCGGTATTGTAACACTGACTTTTTAAAGCATTAGGAACAATTAACAGTCTTAAGTGCGTCCTCAAAAGCCTTCCTGATTGCATCCTGATCTACGTTCAAACAGGGCCCATTAGCGCCGCTAACGTCGCGAATTAAGTCGATCCATCAAAATAATCGATTACCAAATTGCTGCGCGACGTTTCGCCTGTTTTTTTCGTTCACGTTTTGTGCCGTCAAGTCGGTAGCGGCGAACGCACTTTTCATTCTTTGCCGAAAAGGGCTCTTGCCATTTTCTGCATGCGCCCCTTGTTCCCATGCTGCTCGGACAGGTTGGTGTAGATATTTGGGAGGCGTTCCTTGAGCTTTGTTACCTGGGAAGCGTACGTGTCTTTATGTTCATTAGAGATTTTCCACTCAGCGAATTGAGACGCTCTTGAATCTATAAAACTCGCTGCGGATCTTGTGCCCTCAGGGTCACTGTTCATCTGCAGTAGTATCTGAAGAAGGCGTTCCTCCTCTTCAGGTGTTCTAGGAGTGATGTTCGGTAACAGCTCGCCGTATTCGCCCAAGATAAGGATTGAGGCCTCAACAGAGACCTTGAGATCGTACACAAATGGCCGAAGCATGGTGCCAATGATGGCGCGAGTGTCTCCTTCAAAGAGGTTGAGCAGTAGCTTTGAATTCTGAATGCTCGTGGAGGACGGTTTGGCGAACGTGGCTTGTTTGACTGCAGCTGTAAGCCAGGCCGACACGGCTTGGTGAGCTGACGTCTCACCAGAAAAATCGATTTTGTTGTCAATCATGTATCTCAATACAGTTCGCTCATTGGTGCTGGGAGCTTCAATGAGATTCATCCATCCAGAAGCATCAATACCCGCCCCAAAGCTCCGATCAAGTATGGCGGCTCGCAACTCCAGCAACTTGGCGTTGGACCCCTCAAGGGCGTGGCTCAAGAACAGCGTATCGATATCTGAGAGCGCCGGTACTTTCTCGGATGCCAAGTTGAACGAGGTGAACCATTCAAGGAACTCATTATCCGTTAGGTCGTAGCCACTTAGCCTATCCGCAAGGGTCGAATAGGACTCATAGACGTGGCCAGAGGCAACGTTTCCGATGGCTCCAACCTTAATCAGCCTAGACAGAATCGGTGCCACTAGGTGTGCAGACTCATCTTCAATCGTCAGTTTGAAGAGGTTTTCAGAGATGATCGCTGCCCGAACCAACGCGTACAGATATTCCTGCTCGGCTTCAAAAGCCTCCTTGATGCCTGGAATCTCGCTGAGCGGTACACCCGTGTTCAGCCTCATGTACATGACTGCAATTGAGACTTTGATGCGGTTGGATTTCACGTTAGGTAGATGCTGCAGAATCAGCTGCGGCATCGCGCTGGAAAGCTTCCCGAACAGGGCTGCTGCGAACCAGACCCTATGTTCGGCAGGGTTCAAATCAATTGCCGTCGTAACTGCCGCAGTAGGCTCAACACCTATGAAATATGGCCTAGGGGTAGTGGTCAGTCTTATATGGCCAAAATAGGCTGTGAAACATGGCAGCCAATCGCTTTCATCGAGTGGAACTCGATTTAGGGTTGCATGTTCAGTTGCTGCGAGTTGCAGGACCGCGTCCCTCAAACCATTGTCGTTGAGGCTAATTTTACTCGTATCAATCTTTTTGAGATCTGGATCGGGCATTACCATATGGAACAACAGTTCAGCGCCACCCATGGTCGAGGGTTCAAATGGGGCGTTTACAGAATCCAGGTAGCTGTCGTACTTGGAAATGGTCTCTGTATAGCCTTCAGCAGAGTCTGGATCATAGGCCTCTTCCATCATTTCTTCGAACGCAGTTTTGGAAGTCGCCAGTGCCCTCTCGAAGATGTCTCCGCGCAGGCCTAACCCAATCAGCCCCTTGATGGAATCAAAGTAACCGGGATCTGTGCTTACCGTTTCCAGCTGATCCCCATTTCCAAATTTCGCACTCACGTGAGGGAGCAGGTCATCAATGCTGCACCCTTCCATTTGAGACGCTTGATGGAGGGTTTTCAGAAGACTGACCGGGGAAACCGGTGTCTCCAAGCGGCGAACAAAAGAGTCCTTAAATCCAAAGTAAGGAACGAGTGCGGCGAGCCTTTTGCCGTCTTGGGAGTCGATAGCATCTTCAAGTGGCTGGTCGATAAGTTCCGCGATGGCGATATCCGAAGATGTCTGGAAATGGATCTGCAGGATCTGGATGGGCCAGCCCGTCTTCATGTCCTCTCCCAGGAGTGCCTTCAGGGAGCGCTTGGTTTTATCGATGTTTAGCGCCACGGTTTGGGCGGCTTCATCTTCAGCTTCTGTGGTGCTCTCAGTGCTCTTATCGACCGTCGGAGCATCTGGGTCTCTCAGCATCGCCTCGATGGCCACGCCATTATATTTGCAGATTGCCAGATAGGCAGCGATGCAGACTATGCTTGGTCTATCTGCAGTGACCAGCAGTGTGGTTGCGATGTCGTTGATGAATCTTTTCTGTAGGCGAGGAGTTACCAACCCGCCAGCCATGGGGCTATGACGCTGGAGAATTACGCTGCACGCATCAGCATCCAACAAGTTGGATGCACCGAAACTCTCACCCCAAAGTTTCCTGAATGCATCTTTCCAGCCGGATGTGATGATCGGCGGGGTACGAAACACCACAGGGAACTTCTTGGCGATGAAGTCCTTCGAGTCGTAGCTTTGCTCGTTTTCCCCATTGAGATATTTGGACACCTTTGTGGAACAGAACGGCACTATGACACTGAGATTTTCCTCGCCTGTGACGGACGTGAAAATTTCTAGATCGCTCCATACCGCTCGCAGGACATCCCTTGGCAGCCTGTCCAAGTTATCGATCACAATGATGATGTGGTAATCCTTCACTGCATGCAGCTGCTTCCGCAGCGCCTGCTTCAAATCGAGAGGGCTCACCTCTTTGCTGACTTCGATAGTTTCAGTGATTCGATCATCTGAACTGCCTTTGAGCAGACTGGCCAAGTTCCAGCGTTTCTTAGGATCCTCTTCTCTTCGGCTGGCGAGATACGCGAACAGAAGAATAATGCCAGGCGCTGTGCACGCCAGCACATAAAGAGCATGGAGCCATAGGGCTAGAGAATCGCTGGCATGAAGGCGAATTAGATAGTCACGAATAAAGGTCGGCGTAAGTACACCGCTTGCGATCAGTAGCACTGCCCAGATACTGATATGACTGCGGGTGTCCTTCGTGTAGCTGTAGTGCCGACCTAAGGCGATGTCGCGGCTAGTTTCGACCTCCGCGATTTGCTTTTCTCGCCCCAATGTCTTGAGCAGTTCCGTGACCTGCTCGGTCAATTGTTGGATAAAATTGCTTTTGATCGAGCCTTGATAATTCTGCTCGCAGTCAAAGAGCCACAGCTTCGTTTTCGACTTCTCCGTATCGATCTTCTTTTCGAGCATCTGAAGGATCGAACTCTTCCCTGAACCGAATTCACCGTCCAATCCAATCACTCGGTGATTGGTTTTAGGCTTTAGATAATCATGCATCGCTTGAGCCACGCGGTCGTGACTCTCGCCCTTGAAAACATCGACATCGGACGGGCTTTCATTTTGGAAGTTTAGGTTGTTCATCAGTCCCTTGCACCTCTGCCTACCAGCACCACATGGCCAATTGCCGCCAGCATACGACTTTGACGGTAATTTGCACCAGAGTAGCCAGGTAGCCAGGTAGCCAAGTAGCCAAGGGATCTCTCTGTAAGAACAAGCGTCAATGTCCATAGGCACCCATTTACTTTGGGCGTCCGCAGTATGCAACTTATTCTTATTGGTGGAATACCTCTCAATACCTGACCGGATATCACCCCATCATGTAGAAATTCCCTGTGTAGGAACTGCCTACAACAGCCAGAGACTGGTCGGCTGTCAGGCCGCCATCGCTGGCAAGCCAGCCCACACAAAAAATGAGTACCCCCCAAACGCGGCGCATGCCGCCCCACTCAACACAATGAGCGTTAGCTCAAGTACCGCTTTTGACCTTCACCACTCAACACAATGAGCCTTAGCTCAAGTACCGCTCTTGACCTTCACCACTCAACACAATGAGCGTTAGCTCAAGTACCGCTCTTGACCTTCACCACTCAACACAATGAGCGTTAGCTCGAGTACCGCTCTTGATCTTCACCACTCAACACAATGAGCGTTAACTCAAGTACCGCTCTTGACCTTCACCACTCAACACAATGAGCGTTAGCTCGAGTACCGCTCTTGATCTAGAGCGCCCGTCGGAAGGCTGAGTGGAGGGATTGATCCGGGGGTGGGAGCGCAGCGACCGTTTGGCGCAGCCAAATGCATCGAGAGGAGGTGCAGCGAAGCAAACCGTAGGCGATGCGCCCGGATCAATCCCGGAGCGAAGGAACCCGAGCCTAAGCGAGGGCCGTACGTCAGGGCACAGACCTTTGGTTACTTTGGGGCGTTTGCCAAAGTGACCCGCCGTAAGGGCGGAACCCTAAGTCGCCATCACCCAAAAAAACGGATCCACCAAAAATCAACCGCCCCAATAAAAAAGCCCCGACCAATCGGCCAGGGCTCCCTATCAAACCTCAGTCAAACATCAGAACTTCTTGATGTCAGCCTGACTCTCCAACTGCTTACGATACGCCGCAAAGTCCTGCTGACCTTCACGCGACGCCAGGAAGCGACGGTACTGAGCCTTCTCTTCATCAGTCGGCGCAGCCGCTTCGTTGACGCCATTCAGGCGCACGATCATCAGGCTGCCATCCGGCAGAGTCACACTGCTGAACGTCGGCTTGTCCTTGGCAGCCGGCTTCGGCATGCGGAACAGCGCTTGCAGCACCGCCGGATCAACCCCTTCCTGACCACGAGTGGCCGCTTCGGTGGCTTTCCAGCTTTGGCCATCAACAGCCTTGTCCAGCGGGGCCTTGCCTTCACGCAGATCAGCGATCAGCTTCTCAGCCTTGGTCTTGGCAGCAGCGCTGGCGTGCTCTTTGGTCAGCTGGGTGCGAATCGCCGCACTTACGCTTTCCAGAGGCAGTTGCGCAGGCTTCAGATGTTCCTTGGAGCGCAGCACAATCACGGTTTCCGGATCCAGCTCGATGGCGGTGCTGTTGGCACCTTCATCAATCACCTCAGTGCTGAATGCGGCAGTGACCACGGCGCGGTTCGCCGCAACACCTTCACCACCTTCGCGACCGAACGGCTTGGAGGTGTGCACGGTCAGCTTCAGATCCGCCGCTGGCTGAGCCAGGTCGGAAGCTTCGAACGCGGAGTCTTCCAGTTGCTTGGTCGCCTCGACGAAACGCTGCTCGACCTGCGCCGCTTTCAGCTCACGGGTCAGTTTGTCTTTCAGGCTGGCCAGGGTTGGCACTTCTGGAGCTTCAACACCCAGCAGCTTGATCAGGTGATAACCGAAGTCGGTGCGCACCGGCTCGGACACCTGGTCTTTAGCCAGCGAGTACAGGGCTTTTTCGAAAGCTGGATCGTAAACACCAGGACCTGCGTAACCCAGATCACCGCCATTGTTGGCCGAACCCGGATCCTGCGAGAACTCTTTGGCCAGCGCTTCGAATTTCTCGCCCTTGGCCAGACGCGCCTGGACTTCTTCGATCTTCGCCTTGGCCTGCGCTTCGGTGGTCTTGTCGTTCACTTCGATCAGAATGTGCGCGGCACGACGCTGTTCCGACAGATTGGCGATCTCTTTCTGATACGCCGCTTGCAGGCCTTCGTCTTTCACGGCGACCTGATCGAAGAACGAAGCCTTTTTCAGCTCCAGGTAATCGATGACCACTTGATCCGGGGTCATGAATTCCTTGGCGTGTTCGTCGTAGTAAGCCTTGACCTCGTCGTCGGTCAGCTTCACCGCGGCTGGATCAGCCTTGATGTTCAGCGTAGCGAAATCGCGGGTCTGTTTTTCCAGACGGGCGAATGCCAGCACTTCAGCATCGGTGACAAAACCGCTGCCCGCCACACCGGCGCGCAGTTGGCCGATCAGCATTTCCTGAGCCAGCATCTGGCGGAACTGCATACGGCTATAACCCAGCTGACGAATCACTTGGTCGAAACGGTCAGAGCTGAACTTGCCATCCACCTGAAACTCAGGCGTCTGCAGGATCACCTGATCAAGCGCGGCTTCGGAGAAAGCGAATTTCGATTGTTCGGCGCCTTGCAGCAGCAACTTGCGATCGATCAGGCCCTTGAGCGCCGATTCGCGAAGCATTTTTTCGTCGAGCAAAGAAGCATCGAAGTCCTTGCCCAGCTGTTGCATCAACTGACGGCGTTGCATATCAACGGCCTGGCTCAGTTCGTTCTGGCTGATTTCTTCACCGTTGACCTTGGCCGCTTCGTTAGAGTGCGTCGTGGCCTTGAAAATGGCGTCGAAACCGGTCAGAGCCATCAGTGCAACGATGACCCCGATAATGGTCTTGGCAATCCAGCCTTGTGAATTGTCCCTGATATTCTGCAGCATGCGTCCCCCAGAAACGGTTGAACTTCAAAAATTAGGCAACCGTGGAGCGTGGGTAGAATCCGGATAGAAGAAAGGCGCATCCGAGGATGCGCCTTCTCGTAACTGGCGGAGCGGACAGGGCTCGAACCCTCGATCCCGGCGTTACAGGAAGCTGTTCCAGCGACCTGCTCTACCGCTCCGCTGCCAAGTCAGGCATGACCCGACCCGGATGGGTAAAAACCTGAAACTTAGTTAACCGCTTCTTTCAGTGCTTTACCGGCTTTGAAACCTGGCTTCTTGGCAGCAGCGATTTCCAGTGTCTTGCCGGTCTGCGGGTTGCGACCAACGCGAGCTGGACGATCAGTTACGGAGAAAGTACCGAAACCAACCAGGACAACAGAGTCGCCAGCCTTGAGAGCGCCAGTGACGGATTCGATTACAGCGTCCAGCGCACGGCCAGCAGCAGCTTTCGGGATATCAGC